>JAKSDM010001029.1 GCA_022360135.1 Pseudanabaenales cyanobacterium
GGGTTAAAAAGGGGACACTTCACTGAAGGGAGGATCGAAGCGTCTTAAAAAGCGGTAGAGCAACCTTTATCGGGGAGGTTGAGCAGGACTGGACAGACCCTTGGCGTACTGTGTGGCTCCTCCGCGAAGTCCCCGATTAGGGGCGTAGCTTGATAAACACAACCTGAAACTCATTTCCAATAATATCCCATTTAGAATTCTCTGGCTGATTTTTATTATTTTTTATTTCCCATATATTCCCGTTACTGGAATTGCTCCTATCGTTGAAGGATGTAGCGTTCAAGGTATGTTCATGATTCGAACATCGCTTAGAATTCCTAAGGTTTTACTCGTGGCTGACTTAGGCTCTTCGGCTTCCAAGTTCTTTTATCGGGTAGGGGAGTCTACCTCAACGCCGCTATGGATGGGCGCTGAAGTGGCCCCTCATTTGTCTCAAGCTTCTCTGCCTCGATTTGGCGCGGGCGGTCGTCCCCAAGATGACGCCTGGTTACAAATTGGGCAAGAGGTGGTTCTGGTGGGAGATGTTGCCAGAACCTATTTGGAGGGCAATAGCCTGACGGTAAATAAGGCGGAATTAGCTGCCTATAAGTTGGCGGCGGTGTTGGGGGTAGTGGCTGAATTAGAAAACTCGCCGAAGGCTTTTGATGCGTTGGTCTGGTTGGCTTTGCCTTTGACTGAGCTGGGAACCCGAGATGAGATTCGGATTCATTTTCAGGCGCTTTGCCAGCAAGGGTTCAGCTTTCGGGGACAACCGCTCCAAATTCAGGGCTCGCTCCAGGTGTTCCCTGAAGGGTTTGGTCTGTATCTCAATCGCAAGCAGCAGTTGAAGTCGATAGGACAGGCCATCAATCAACGCCGCACCCTGATCGTGATGATGGGTCACCGGAATTTGTCGGTGTTGCGATTTGAGGCCGGATCGCTCAAAGCGGCGGGGTCAAGTTCCAATGGACCGGGCTTCTGGCCCATCTTTGAAAAGTCAGCGCGATCGCTGGGGGTGACTAAGCCGGACTATGGGGCGCTGATGAACGCCATAGTGACGGGGCAGGGGAAGCAGATTTCGGCAGCGCGAGGGCGGCTGTTTGATTTTAACGAACAGCTCGCCGCCTGCCGCGACAACTACTGGCAGGCCGTGAAGGTCTACTGGCAGGACCATGTCATGCCGCAGTTGGAGTCCAGTCAGGTGGATGTGATTATCAGCGGCGGCGCGTCCCAGGTATTGCGATCGCATCTGGAAGGATACTTCTCGGAATTAGGGCTGGCTGAGCGAGTCTACTTCGCCGATGGTGCTTATGAACACTTGGATGCAGTCGTCAAGACGTTGCCGGAAGCCGCCCAGAATGGAGCAATGGCCTTAAGAATGGCCGATGGCTACGGCCTGTTTCGAGGGCTCATCGGTACGCTTAATCAGGTAGCCGCATAAGTAGGAGTGAATCATCAGCATGGCCGCTAAATCTCAGCCGGATAAACGTCGAAATCGCAAACGGATTCTGTTCTCCTTCAATGTGGATGTGGATTCACCCTTTGGGGTGGTGTTTCAGTATCTGATGCGCAATCCCCAACTGCCCAGTCGTATGGGGAAGGAGAAGGGGGTGGAGGCGATGGCGGCGTTCTGGCGTCCTTTTGCTTATCAGAAGAAGGGCGATGTCAGCGAGGATGAGCTGAAGGCCATGGCGCGGGAATCGTTGACGGCGTTGCAGCGTCAGATGGTGTTGATTTGCGAGACGTTTGATCTGGAGCCGCCGGAGTCTGAGGGGCTTAGTCCAGCATTGGAGGAAGCGCTGGAAAAGACGATGGACAAGGTGCTTCAGAAGTTTGTGGTCTCAGGCGTTTTAGCCCGTCAGCCCAATCGGGGTGAATTGCCGACCGTTGGGGTGACATCTACCGATCCGCTGTTGTCAGCGCCAGGAGAAGAGGGCGTAGACTTTGACGCGAAAGAATTATTTGGCGAAGTGTTTAGTGAAGATGAGTTTGCAAGATAGGGGAATCCGATGGCGTTAACCCCCAAGGAGCCGGAGAGTGAGGTCGGGCAAAAGGCGCGGCGAGTGTACCTGAAGTTCGCCCAGCGGGTGATCGGAGAATCGACTTTGGATTACCCGACTCTCTATCAACGCTTTGCGGAGAATGATTGGGCGGCCATTAAGCTCGATGACGCCGTGGCGGAGGCGGTGCTGAGGGCTGGGTTTTCACCGAAGTCAGCAGTTGGCGTTTTGCATCAGGGGCCGTATTTGCAGTTTCAAGTGCATCACCGGAAGACGCCTTTAGCTCCGATGAGTCAGTATGTGCGGTCTACGGTGCTGACGGCGATGCAGAAGGTGGGAAGCAGAACACAAGGGCAAGGACCATCGATGCAGCGGCGGCCCGATTTGGAGCTTGAGTAGGTTAAGCGAGAAGATGCGATCGCACCAATCTTGAAGTGGGAAACACCTTCCAAGGCTTGGAGTGTTTTGGTGCGGTAGTGGTCGTGGGCTTTTTCATCTTGACGTTTAACAATTGGGAAAGCTTCCATGAACTAGTGAACGTTGTCGAACTGGATGCCGTAGAGGTGGAAGTAGATGCCTGAATTAGGTTTTTAGTTTGGCAATATCTTTAGGAATAGGTAAATCTTGAAGAAATTTCTTCTTCATTACTATATCGCCGCCACCAACTGCATTTGCACCAAGTTCTGAGATGAAAATTTGGTTTGCGAATGGGGAGAGAAGATACTCACAAAGTTGTCTCAGCACTGAAATATCATCTTCAGGATGAAGAATCGTATATGTAGATTTTGCACCTATAAATTCACCTTCAGTATCAATGAAACACTCAATTTTTCGTGACAAGCCTGCAACTAAAATCTTCGGGCGATGTGCAGTAGCAAGACGACGCCTAAGAGTTTCTGACATTTCTTGATCTTCAGCAACTCGGGGAAACATATAATCCGAACGTAAATAACGGCATACGCGATTTCCCCAAAAACATTCATTTGGATCGATTAGACCAGTTGTTACTAGTTTAAGAGAAGAATCAGACTTTCTATCTATAATAAATGCCTTTATGTCATAAGCTTCACCAGTTGTCATGCTCCCGAAAACTTCAAATTTTGAATGTATGCTAGCTTCTAAGTTGGAAAAATCTAAAGTTATACCTGAAATCAATTCTTCAAGGGCAAACCACCAATTTGATTTATTAACTGAGCCCTTAGTCCAAGTAATTGAGTTTGGATCTGGAGATCGACTTACACGACAAGTTGAATCAGAGCCAACTACTATAAGACATGTAAAAACGAGTGCCCCTGGGAAGAGCTTTGACTTGCCAGGAGCATAAATCATATTGGGTTTAAAACCCTGGCGTAAATTTGCCCGTAAGGCTCCAGCCGCAGGAGAGTTAAGCACAGGGCGAGGTTGGATGAAACCAAGTCTTCCTCGCTGATCAATTAGCTCTAAGCTTTTCCCAAAAAAGTAATATGCTAAATCCGCAGATCCCTCAATCAAGGGGTTAATAAATCTCAAGATTTTAGCAATTCGAGACATAGATCTAACTTCAACAGCATTGATAAATGGTGGATTCCCCAATACGACATTAAATCCGCCTGACCAACCCATTCCTTCATGAGAAACGTCTTCTTCATGTTTGGGTACATGAAAGATATGGGGAAAGGCTACGTGCCAATGGAAGAAATGATGCTGGGCTTTCAATCTTGCAATTTCATCTACCAACCACTTTGGTGCATTCAAGGGATTCTGTTTGATTTTGCGGAATACCTCTTCTGTTATTAAATACTCGAACTGGCTTATTTTCTCAATGACAAATGCTGCACACCATGCATCAGCTCGAAAGGAAGTGAAGCGGTATTCAGTTGATTCTAGAAGTTCTTTGTATTTCTTTTGTTTCAGGTATATGTCATTCAAAGAATCCCCTGGCAAGCGATCTAATTCTTCCATCCTAGCCGCCATTTCTTCCAATTGCTTCCAGGGCTGAAGTTCAGGAGCATACACTGTAACATCCTCCAACCACTGCCAGGAACGCTGTGATGGATCTACCAGTGTTAGTTGCTGCTTCTCTCGTTCTCGCTTATTCTGTTTTCTAGACTGGCTGCAAACAGCTTTATCATCTCCCTCAATTGGCTTAAATGCCTCATTAGGAATCCCTTTACCTATTAACCTTGGGGTTGTTCCAAGCAGTGAGTTGCCCTGCCGAATATGATGTTCTAGAAAAGGTAACGGTCTTCCAGGTTCGACAGCTTCCATGCAAAGAGCTACTTTACACAGTTCAACCGCCATTGGATTGATATCAACACCGTAGATACAGTAGCCAATGGTATCGCGCAAGGCTGTCTGTCTAGCTGCAGGTGGTGGTTCTTCATCCCCGGTTCTAATCGAAGCTAACCGCTTAGCTATACGATGTGCAGCAGCAATAAGAAAATGACCGCTTCCACAAGCAGGATCACAGACTCTCAGTGCTAAGATCGCTGCTTCAGGATCTTGCTGCTGAACTGCCTCATCCAATACCGGATCTAAAGCTGAATCTACTAAGCACTGAACTAAGCTATCAGGCGTGTAATAGCTGCCTGTTGTTTTGCGTTCATTGCCACCTACGGTTTTTAGTTCAAATTTTCCAGCATCTATGTTTAACTCAGGATGTAGCTCTAATAAGGATTCATAAACACTGCCAAGTTCTTCCGACTGTAAATTTTTATAGTCAACCGCACGTCGTCCGTGCTTATCGGTGATGTATGCCAAAGCTCGGATAGCCTCTAACAAATCCAAGTTGGAAATCTGGCAGGGTTCTAAATCGCTAGTAGCTTCCTCTGACCACAAAAAACCATTTAGGGCAGGTAGGGCCAATTCTGGGCAGCCTGTCTCACTGCTTAGTTTTTCCATCACCAGCAACAGACCGTGAAACAGGTCGTTATGGCGAGTGCCCCGGCGCTTTTCTGCCAGGCTGCGTAGGCGAGCAGTGGAGTAGTAGAGGGTGTAGCGATCTTTCGCGACTTGATCGGCGTTGGGATCCAGCAGTAGTTCCCGGTCTTCAGCTACAAACAGAAATAGCAGCCGATATACCAGCCGAAGGAGTTGGCGGTAGTAGTCTTGGGTGGCAAGTTCACCTGATTGAAGCTTTTGTCGTAGGACACGATTAGCCGAATGGGTCAGAAAGCCCTGACCCAGGGACGAAATCGTGGCTTCAACACCGTCGCGCAGAGCATCTAGCGCTCGCTTACCTTGGTCGTTAGCGATCTTCGACCACGTCTCCAACCAGCACTGCTCAGATTTCTCCGCCTCTACTCGTGACTGGTGGCACAGCAGCCACAATAGCACAAAGTCGGCGTAGACCTCCCCGGCCATCATAGCTTCTAGGTCAAACTCCACGTAGGCTTGCCGGGTAAGGCTAGCGTTGTCTCGCAAAATTCGCAACCGTTGCCCGTTGGACACAAATGCCCACAGATGATCATCCGAGCGGTTCAGCAACTCTTGAACCAGACTGTGAGGACTGCTGCGGGCAGCTCCTGCCACCCCGGCGGTGCGCTTGTCCAGATCCACCCGGTAGCCCACTAGATGAATTGGCGTATTAAGCCATAAGTAGGAGATAGGGTAAGTTTTGCCCTCAATTGCAATAGTCTTGGTAGTGGTCAGTCGTCCATAGCCCAGCTCTTGAAACAGAGGCAGGAGGATGCGATTGCGCGTTACCTTAGTTGCTAAATCCATCGGGGGCAGCTTCTCCAGTGCTCCTCTAAAACTGGCCCAGGCCCCTCGCAGTCGGCTCCAAGAGCGGTTGATGGCCTCGTTCAATTTCTCCCCTTCCAACAGGTGATAGGAGGTTGATGTTAGTCCATCAAGGTTCTGGTCATTGTCCACAATCCGCTGCAACAGATCTATGGGCAGCATGGCTCCTTCAGCGCGGATAGTGGTGAAAACGTTTTTGGCTCGAACTTTCATGTCAAAGTAGATGCAGTGCGATCGTGGAGTGAAAGTAGATTTTCTTGAAGTGCTAGCTTGCTGAAACGCCCAGAGGCGGGTCAAGGTTACTTTGATAGGGAATTCTGGACTGAATCGCTGCTTCTATCTGGTCATAGATCCGCAGAATGCGAGCCTTGCTCTGAAAACTGCCGTGTTTCTGATTTTCCTTCCGCTTCACGATGGGGAAACTCTCTAGCATAAAGTCCACATCGTCGCGCTGAATATGATAAAGGTGAAAGAAAGCGGCATCCAGTTCAGCCTGTAGCCAGGAGCGGCGATCAAGGTTCCAGGTGAATGGAGTTCCTTCATATCCACAATCTTGAGCGAAACCCTGTAAGTCCCATGCCGTATAGGCTAGTTCTAGAACTCGAGGCAAAATCCAGTCCTGCAGCGTCAGAGTGGGTTCCCAAGGGCACCGCTTCTGGTAAGTTGAGGGTGGCAGGGTTGGTAGTTGGCGAATAATGTAGTCCGATAGGTGATTACCGGGAGTACTTTGGCGGCAGAAGAAGTCGAAGCAGAAGCTGTTCCAGTTTGCGAGCAGGCTTAACAGAGTGCCGGAGGCGCCATCTCGGTAGTCTTCCAAAAACACCATCCGGATGCTGCACAACACCGCTGTTTTCGGCATTACGCAGGCGATCATAGTGCGGGTGTTGGTGGCGCTGGTAACATCCTTAAACCCCATCAGCCATTGGTAGGGATACCCTTGAGGAATACGCTGGACCGTGTCCTGAGGCGACGCCCAATAGCGCGATTGAGCCAGGAAATTAGGATCAGTACGTTCCTCATCGGAAATGGGGATGCTGACTCCGGTACGGAAGGTGTTCTTGTCGGTAATGCCCGCAGAGCCTTCCCGGTGATTGAAGCTACTGATCATGCGGGCTTCGTAACAGCGAATGAGATCAGTTTGGTTGGGTTCAATGGCGGTGGCAGCCTTGAGCAGTCGGATATCAGTAGTTTGGCTAAAAAGTCCTTGGGAAATCCGGAGCTGCCAGCGGTCAGAATGGTGTTCTGATTGCCCTAGTACAGGAATGGTCTGGTAAACCTGCTTGGTGATGGCAAATTCCCGTTGAGACCTGAAGGTGGGGCAAGTTTTGGTGCCGGGGTTGAGCAGGCTAATGTCGTCGAGGGTCAACCGGATGTGGAGATCGGGCTGGACCAAGTCTTCAATGCGGTGGGCAAAAAACACAAAGTCTGCTTGCTCCACTGGCTGCTGGTTTCCTGAGATGGTCATTAAGGCAAAGCGCATACGGGAGTCCACCGCAGGGAAGAAAATTTTCTCGCGGTTCTCGAAGTCGTAGTAGCTTGCTAGGGCTTTCGACGCCATCATGTCTTGGAAGAAGTATTTGGTGGTATCTGCGGTAGCCATGCTGGAGGGCACGATGCAACCAAGCTGTCCCTTGGGCTGTAACAAGAGACGATTGATTTCCGCGAAGGCCGCAAAGGTATTGATGTCGCCCCGACCACAGAGGGGATACTTCCTAGAATGGTGAATGAAGTGGCTTTCCCCATCGGACTGGCGGCAACGCTCCGTAAACTGGACGTACAGATAGGGATCTTCAGTTTTGAGGGACTGAATCTTCTGTTTCCGCTCAGTTGCATTCACGGCATTAGAAATATCGGGGCGATGGGCGGCAAACCATTCCCGCTCTTGCACTTTGATGCGCTCCCAGGGCGTGTTGCCCAGCTCCACATCAAAGCCCCCTGACCATCCGACCTGTTCGTTTTCAACTGCTTCCGCCTGCTTGGGCACTCGAAAGATATGGGCGAAGGCAATGTGCCAATGGAAGAAGCGGTACTGAGCCTGCAAGGTTTCCACTTCTCTCCAGAGCCAGTCGGCAGCATTATAGGGGTTCTGCTTAATTTTGCGGAACACTTCTTCGGTAATAGCGTAATCGAACCCTGGCGTTTTACGCCAGACAAATGCGGCACACCAGCTATCGGCCCGAAACCGGCTGAAACGGTATTCCGTGGAGTTGAGCAGATCCTGATACTTCTGCTGCTTAAGCTGCACCTGGGCAATGGTCTCATCGGAAATGCCATCCAGCGCCGTCATCTGGGCCGCCAGTTCTTCAAGCTGCTGCCAGGGTTGATGTTCTGGCGCATAGTCAGCCATATCTTCTAGCCATCCCCATGGTCGGGTTGATGGATCAACCAAAGTGAGCTGGGCCTGCTCTCGCTCCTGCTTGTTTTGGCGCTTAAGGTTTCGGCACAGGGCTTTGTCATCGCCCCGGATCGGCTTAAAGGCATCATCCGGAATGCCCCTGGCCATTAGCGCTGGGGTAGCGCCTATGAGGGAATTGCCCCATTGGATATGGTGTTCCAGAAACGGCAACGGTTTCCCCGGTTCCATCGCCTCCATCCACAGGGCCACCTTACACAGTTCCACCGCCATGCGGTTTATGTCCACCCCATAGATGCAGCGGCTGATCACCTGTCGCAAAGCGGTACGAACAGCATCGAGTCCTGGCTCTTCTTCACCCGTGCGAATGGTGGCTAGCCGCTTTGCCATACGCTGGGCTGCAGCCGTCAAGAAATGACCACTGCCACAGGCAGTGTCGCAGAGTTTGAGGTTGAGAATGGCAGTTTCTGGGTTTGGCTGTTGAGCAGCTTTTTCTAAAATCGGGTCTAATGTAGTTTGGAGGAGGGTTTGAACCAGGCTTTCCGGGGTGTAGTAGCAGCCCGTCGTTTTGCGCCTGTTACCCTCGGCAGTTTTGAGCTTAAAAGTTCCGGCATCAATATTGAGTTGGGGATGAAGCTCCAGCAAGGACTCATAGATGCTGCCCAGCTCTCGGGATTGGAGGTTTTTGTAGTCTACGGGGCGTCTGCCGTTAGGATCGCAAATGAACGCTAGGGCTCGGATAGCCTCAAGCAATGCTGAGTTGGCAATTTGGCACATTTCGAGGGCTGAAATCGCTTCATCTGACCAGAGAAAACTACCCAAGGCAGGAATTCCCAATGCTGGACAGCCCTCACCGCCCAGATACTTCATCACCACACGGAGTCCTTGATAAAGATCATGGTGGCGCGTTCCGCGATGGCGATCGGCAAGGGAGCGTAGCCGATCAACTGAGTAGTAGCGCTGGTATCGCTCCTTAGCTTCTGGTGAGGCGGCGGGATCTAACAATACATCCCGATCTTCGACCACAAACAGAAACAGTAGACGATAGACCAGACGCCTGAGCTGGTGGTTATACTCCTGGACAGAAAGCGTCCCGCCCTGAAGCAGACGACGCAGTTTGTGATTATGGGGGTGGGACAGAAATCCCTGCCCAAGGGTAGAAATGGCGACTTCAACCCCTTTTCGGAGCTGCTCCAGCGCCCGCGTTCCTTGGGAGTCAGCAACTTGCGACCATTTCTCTAACCAGCAGTTGTGAGGAGAGTTGGACTCTACCCGCGATTGATGACAGAGCAGCCACAGCAGCACAAAGTCGGCATAGACCTCACCCGCCATCATGGCTTCCAGGTCAAACTCGACATAGGCTTGCCGGGTCAAGCTGGCGTTGTCTCTAAGAATGCGGAGCCTGCGGCCATTGGCGATGAATGCCCAGAGATGCTGGTTGGAGCGGTTTAGCAGTTCTTGAGTCAGGCTGTGGGGACTACTTTTGGCGGCGCCTGCAATACCGGCTGACCGTTTATCCAGGTCTACCCAGTAGCCAACTAGATGGATGGGGGTATGGCGCCAGCCGTGGGAGATGGTATAGCGTTTTTTTTCTATCTCGATGGCCTGGACAGGGGGCAGGCGACCATAGCCCAACTCCTGAAATAGGGGGAGTAGAAATTTCTCGCGAGTGAAGCGGGTAGCAGCATCACCAGTGGATAGTTGAGCCAGGGCATGTTGAAAGCTGACCCAGGCGCCACGTAATCTGCTCCAGGAGCGGTTGATGGCTTCGTTAATTCGCTCTCCTTCTAGAAGATGAAATGACTTAGCATCAAGACCTTCCAGGGCGCGATCCCCACTGACAATCCTCTGGAGCAGGTCACTGGGCAAGATGGCTCCTTCTGAACGGACAGTCGTGAAGATATTCCTGGAACAGCTTTTCATAATTTATCTGCACCCTTCAATGCATTTGGTAGTAAGGGTTGAGTGGTGTTTCGGAAGCTTCCAGGAAAGAAATCGCATAAGAACTTCTCAAGATTAGGTGCTAGGGACTGGTGGTAAGAATATATAGATACCTAAGACATCCGGAGGCAGTTGGGGCTCCACTCGGTAGCGCACACCCCTCAGTTTGGAGGCAGTCCGAACTCTACGGTGGGCATCTAGTAATTCATTCCCCCGTTGTTGGGCTACCACTTCAAGATGAGCGCTCAGGTATTCAAATTGATCAATGACTTTCTGAAGAAAGTCAGTCGCTCGATCTGGATTGATGTTGGCATCCGGTGTCGCTTCCAGCAAAGCTTCTGCTTGCTCAGATTTCAACCACTCCGCCTTATCGGGGGAACCCTTAAACGCCAGAACTTGGCAGTCTTCCGCTAAGAGAGGGTTCTCTGTATTACCTTGCTTGGCAATGATATGGAATCGGAACCGCGTCAACAATAGCGTTGTGCGCCGCTCCACCTGTTTAGTTCGAATTACACCGCAGCGACGAGCAATGCTTTTGGCCATGGGATCAAGAGCGGTATCCATGACATAGGTCGCCAATCCTTCTACGATGGAGTGGGTCCGGTTTAGATAGAGCTGACCATCTTGCACGGGTAGTTCAAACTTGGCTTGGAAAGTTTCTCGACCGCCAATAGTATCCTTTAGGGCCTGGGGAGTTTCTGAGAGGTCAAAAGCAAAAGTCTGAGTCGGTGTTTCGCTGATAACAGCCTGATGGACCTTAAAAGCTGCTTCGGTGAAAGCAGCCACATCCACGCTAGAACCTATAGCGGACTGAATAGACTTTAGTTCTCGCACTACGTCTTCGACTTTGATGGTCTCCTGAGCGAACATGGTGCGAGATCGCTTCTCTCGCTCCGATGCAGCTTCCCACTGGCTGAAGAACTGATCTTTTTTGGGTTTAAAGAAGTCTTCATTAAACAGAGAAAGTTGGTCGGAAGTATCAGACGACTGCTCCCTTAGTAGTAATCCCTCAAAAATGGCCTCGACTACCTGGTCAGTATCCACAGGCACTGGCACAGAGATGCCCAAGGAACTGCGAATGGAGCGATGTTTCCTAATGAGAACGTCTAGGACAATCCCATCAATCTGGTTGTCTATGCCATAGTACGTCAGTACGCGCACCTTATCCCGAGGCTGGCCATAACGATCTACCCGCCCTTCTCGCTGCTCGTGTCGGGTAGGATTCCACGAGAGATCATAATGGATCACCGCGTTGAAGTACGCTTGCAGGTTGATGCCCTCACTTAAACAATCAGTGCAGACTAGCACCCGCTGAGGCGACTCGGCCAGTTGTATTACTCGCTCTTCCCGTTCAGTTGGCGGCAGCGTTCCAGTAACGGCAATGACTTCTACATTGCGCAGGCTGCTCCGCAGCTCCTCTGCAACATACTCTGCAGTTTGAATAAACCGACAGAAAACAATGGGCTGAAAGCCATTTTTTAGAAAACTTTTGACGATCTTGACGATCTTCTGGATCTTGGCGTCTTTCTTTCCTTTGAGGTTCTCTGCTTCGCGGGCCATACGAAGTAGACGCTCCCGGTGTCGCTTGGAATCGTCAGTCAATTCACCGATTTCGCTGCCAGGAGCCACATCAATACCTTCCTGAGACTCATCATCCATGAGGTCCATCACCGTGCGGCGACCGACCTCGTCAGCTTCTTCTGCAGTTGCAGTATCGAGGGTGTCAGCCCGATTTCGCAGAGTCATGGCGGCAGCGGCAGGACTAGATGCAAGCGCTCTCAACAGCCCCAATGCTGACCACCATCGCACCCGCTGACGATGGCGACTATTTTCATCTGGAAACTGAACAGTCTCGCGGGCATAGTTCAGAATGCGGTCAAACAGCTTTTTGTATTCAGAGGAGATGGAATAGGTCTCATCAGCCTCTAGCCGTTCGGGGAAGAGGGTATCGGCATCGAGATAGTTGCGAATGTCCCCCCGGCGGCGCTGGACAAAATGCGCCGCCAATTGACGACGAATCGGCTCGTTTTCTTTACCCGTCAGATCTTCAGGAAGATTAGCGAAGTCAGGATTCAGCAGCGCCAGGAGCGAACGGAAAGCAGCTTCTTTGCCACTGTGAGGCGTGGCTGTAACCAAAATCAAGTGGCGGTCTAGGCTATTAGATAACCCCTTAATTAGTTGATGGCGTTGGTGCTTGCCGCCGCGTCCTTCTGCAGCAAAGGCGCAGGTGTGGGCTTCGTCCACAATGACTAGCTCAGGGCAAGTGCGCAGAAATTCATCCTGTCGGCGCTCTGATTTGATGAAGTCGGTAGAGACGATGACATAGGGATAGAGATCAAAGAGTGACTGACCCAGGCGGCAGTTGCGCTCTAGACGAGTGGCGGTGCTGGGCAGCACCAGTTCGGCGTCAATATGAAACTTGCTCTGAAGTTCTGTCTGCCATTGATCGGCCAGATGGGGCGGAGAAAGCACGGCTAGGCGCTTGACTTCTCCTCGATCCATGAGTTCTTTGGCCACTAGACAGGCTTCGACAGTTTTGCCGATACCCACGTCATCAGCAATTAGCAGCCGCACGGGCTCCAGCTTTAGGGCCATGAGCAGAGGCACGAGCTGGTAGGGGCGAGGCTCGACAGCCAGCTTACCAAAGGAACGGAAGGGACCAGCACTGGAGCGGAAGCCCAGCCGCACAGCATCTCGCAGCATTCGACAGGAGCGATAGTCGCCTAGTTTACTGGGGTTGGGTAGCTCAAACTGGGCGGGCTCAACAGACTCAAGCGGCAGAAAGATGCCAGTAACTTCATCCTCTGTGCCACCGAGGGGACGCAGGATGAGCATCTCCTCAGTAGATTCGGGGAGGACAACCCACTCGCGATCGCGGGCTTTGACAAGGGAACCAACAGCAAAAGACATTTCACACCGTAAGAAAAGCCAAATCTGAAGGAAGGTAAACAATCACAGATAGGTTTTTGGGCATGGTTGAAGCTCGAATCCAGAAACCCAAGCTCGTATTCATTTTTACCTCTAGAATGTCAAACTGCTCGGTTTCTGAAGAAAGATTAAAACTCTGTCATCACCATTTGGAGAATGCTTCAATGTTGATTAAGGAAGTAGAAACAACACAAATTTACAGACACCACCATTTAAAAGTATAAAAAATGACCATATAGATTTACTTGAGGGTTCATATGTTAGCTTCCAACTCTTTCCAAATTCATGGGATGCTTTATGGAATGTAGGTTTGATGGCCTGTATGAATTAA
>JAKSDM010001760.1 GCA_022360135.1 Pseudanabaenales cyanobacterium
GAACCCCCACCTCAAACCGAGGCGCCCGGATCACCGCGATCGCACGATGCTGTTTCAGTTGGCCCAACCATTTTTCTCTCAGCATGGGGAGCAGGGGAGCAGGGGGAGCAGGGGGAGCAGGGGGAGATGGGGGAGATGGGGGAGATGGGGGAGATGGGGGAGATGGGGAAGGATGGAAGAAAAATCAAATCCAAAATCCAAAATCCAAAATCCAAAATCCCCACCCCTTAATCCAAAATCCAAAATCCAAAATCCAAAATCGCCTTCACATTCTCCTAGGTCTCCCCGACCGTTGTCATCGCCGTCGCCCAGATTGGGTTCTGGTGGCGCTGAATGGCCGACCGGTGCAAGCGCCAGAGTTAGAGCAGGTGATTATTAAGTCGTTTCGCCGGACGCTACCGCGCGATCGCTTTCCGGTCTGTTTCCTACATTTGCATATTGCGCCGGAGCAAGTTGACTGGAACCGGCATCCGGCTAAGTCAGAAATCTATTTGCATCATGTCGACGATTGGCGCAGGCAGATCGCCCAGGCGATTGATCAGGCCCTGAGGCTGACGCCGGAGAGTCTTTCTGAATCCGCTCATACTAGCCGCGTGGGGCAAGTGCTTAAAGCGGCTGAAGCTGCAGGCGCTTACAACACCCATCGCTCTATCCCATCCCCAGTTGTCTCGGAAAGCTTAAATTCAGCCGCTAATCCCCTCCTCCTAACCGCCGATCACCCATCTCTCCGCGCTATCGCCCAAGTCCACAGTATGTATATTCTGGCGGAGCAGCCTGCCGGGATCTGTTTGGTGGAACAGCACATTGCTCATGAACGGGTATTGTACGAACAGTTGTGCGATCGCTGGCGAGTGGTCGCCTTGGAGTCGCCAGTCATTCTTCAGCGCCTCTCGGCGGCTCAGGTAGAACAACTTAAGCGCATTGGCTTAGAAGTCGATCCGTTCGGGGAAAAGCTTTGGGCAATCCGCACAGCGCCCGAACCGTTAGCTGAACGGCAGGATTGCCCTGAGGCTCTGCTAGAGCTGAGTCTTGGGGGTGACCTACAATCAGCGCTGGTGGCGACCGCCTGCCGCACGGCTATTCGCAATGGCGCGCCGCTCACCCTGCAGGAAATGCAAACCTTGCTTAATCAGTGGCGACAAACCCGCCATCCTCGCACCTGTCCCCATGGACGACCGATTTGTTTGACACTAGAGGAATCCAGTCTGTCGAGATTCTTCCGTCGCCACTGGGTAATTGGCAAAAGCCACGGAATTTAGGCGGGGATATTTTGCAGCGATGGCTTTTCTTCCGGCAAAATCGCCCCTTCAACTGGGCAGACTTGGAGACAGATCCCGCAGTCAATACAGGTGGCAAAATCGATCCAGTACCAGTCTGTTCCTTTGGTATTTTTGCCAGGGCCTTCGTGGATGCAAGCTACAGGACAAGCGTCAACGCAATCTGCTACACCCTCGCAAACATTAGTCACAATGGTATGGGGCACGGTGTTCTCTCTCTTGATATCTCAACACATTTGATCTTAGTAGAGACTGAACATATAGCAATTTTCACTCGGGTTGAATACATCTCGTGAAGGCGGGGTGCGGGGTGTAGGGTGTAGGTTGTAGTCAATGCAATTCAGAACCGCTATATAGCGTTTCGACTGAGCTTTTATAGCAATTCTGGCTCATCTACCAGAGATGTAAGCCACATCAGTGAGAAGGGCTAGTGATTGAGCAGTGCATTCTTCAACCCCTTCACAGGCGCTCTGGCGCGTTACTTCTGTGTTCGGCTTCGGTAATTTCTGCTGCTAGGTATTAATCCATGCCAGGCTGCTAGGGATGTTGAAACATCTCCCAAGCGATCGCAGGTAGTAGGTTTTGGCGATGTCAGGCTTAGATGATCGCTAATTGGGCTTGATGAGCAGGGAGA
>JAKSDM010000087.1 GCA_022360135.1 Pseudanabaenales cyanobacterium
GGTTACTGAGAAAAAATACAGTGGCTAAAACAAGCCAAATGTATCTCTTAAACATGGTTCTCCTCAAAAAAATTATGGCTTAAGTTATCAGACACACAATACAGCCTGACTCAAATTCTTGGGAGTTCTTAAAGTAGCCCTGAGTAGAGGAACAGCTACAGCTAAGGCGAAGCTTCGCCCTGGTCGCTCTGCCTGATTTTTCCTCAAAGGGACTCCCTGAACGGCGCAGCAGAGAGTTACCGCAGTCAAAAATGAATGACGGCATTCTACCAGCTTAAAATTGAGTCATTCTAGTATCAATATCATCCCACCGAAGGGGCGCATTCCCAAACTACTGTGGGATTTGTCAACCAGGTTTTGGACCGTTCACAAACCCGTTCCAATGGAAGTACTGGGAGAATGGTTAGAGAATTTGAGGCTATCGGGATTGGGTTGATCGGGATTGGGTTGATAGGTTTTGGGGGAATCGGGATGATGGAGGCGAATCAACTGAGCCAGTATTTTCTTGAGTTGAGTGCGAGGCGCGATCGTATCCACAAAGCCATGATTGAGTAGATATTCAGCCGTCTGGAAATCATCCGGCAGTTTTTCACGCAGGGTTTGCTCCACCACTCGCCGCCCGGCAAAGCCAATGGTCGCCTTGGGTTCCGCCAGAATAACATCGCCCAACATAGCAAAGCTGGCTGTAACCCCTCCCGTTGTAGGATGTGATAGCACAGGCATGTAAAGCAATCTGGCTTGCCGATGCCGTTCAAGCGCCCCGGAGATCTTCGCCATTTGCATCAGGCTGAGCATTCCCTCTTGCATCCGGGCGCCGCCTGAGGCGCAAACAATGACCACTGGCAACTCATTCTGAGTGCTGTATTCAATCAGGCGGGTGAGTTTTTCCCCAACCACAGAGCCCATGCTGCCCCCCATGAAACGGAAGTCCATCACCCCCAGAGCTACAGGCAGCCCCTCAATTCGCCCCACTCCAGTTTGGACAGCATCCTTAAGCTTCGTCTTAGACTGCGTATCCCGCAGCCGATCGCTGTAGGTCTTGAGATCGCGGAAACGCAACGGATCTTTAGGAAAAATTTGATCATCAAAGGGCTGCCAGGTATCCGTATCAATCAGTTGACGAATCCGCTCATCACTGACGAGGCGATGATGATGGCCACAGTCTGGACAGACCATCTGGTTGGCCTGCAGATCCTTAATATAAGTCAGTACACTACAGGATTCACATTTTGTCCACAGACCATCGGCAATCTCACGCTCCTGCCGCTCTTTACTAATCGGGCCTGATTTTCTCCGATTTGCAAACCAATCAAATAGGGACATGAAAACCCTTGTTTCACCTTCGTATAATATCGGACACACTCAAAAAGCGGCATCGCTCAAGTTCAACCGTTAGCTGCGCTGCCCTGATCTTAATCCTAATGGGTTAAGGTCAAGTTCAAAGCAACCCCACTGGAAAAAAGAGATGTAGATAGGCTGAGATGAGTGATTCGCCCCAAAAGACGGCTATACCTGCGCCAAGGGCTAAGAAGGGACCAAACGGCATGGGCTGACGCCGCCTGATCACCCCCAAGGTGATCGCGCCGCCACCGACAAAAGCTCCCATCACACAAGCCAGAAAGCTGCTGAGCAACAAACCCCGCCATCCCAGCCAAGCCCCCAGCATGGCGGCCAATTTACCATCTCCGCCGCCCATAGCAGCTTGTCCCAGGGCGGCGGAACCTAGGATAGTAATCAGATCAAACAACCACAGCCCTAGGACAGCCCCTCCTATTCCCGTTATTAAACCCTGACTGACGCCAGCAACTGAAGCGGTCTTGGCGTAGGCGATCGCCGCCTGAAAAGCAATCCCTAATATTAGCCCAGGCTGGGTTAAGGCGTCCGGTAGGGTAAACGTATCTAGATCGATCAGCGCCAGCGCCACTAGCCAGCTTAACAAAATCCAGTATCCTGGCGTCTGGAGCGTTATCCCAAACCGCCAGAAGGCCGTTACAAATAGAACCCCTGTCAAGCATTCCACTAGCGGGTAGCGCCCAGAGATAGGCTGTCTACA
>JAKSDM010001137.1 GCA_022360135.1 Pseudanabaenales cyanobacterium
CCGCAAGGATAAGCATAATCGGCAATCTAAGCAAATCCAAGATCTGGCGTGAGACGATTTCTCCCCTTAGCATCAAGCCATATCAAATACCAACACCTCAACCTTGTCAGCGGTTCCCGTAAACGTAATGCTTGTTTCCTCAGAAACCGCCGCACCGTCGCCAGCAGAAAGGGGTTGGCCGTTTAGGGAAACCGCTCCTCGCGCCACTTGCACCCATACCAAGCGGCCATGGGCGATGCGATGGGCAACCTGATCGCCGTTAGATAAGTACGTGGCGTAAAGATCTACGTCTTGATGAATCGTCACCGACCCATCACGGCCGTCTTGAGAACCGACGAGCCGCAGCCGACCCTGCTTCTCGGCTGCGGTAAAATGGGTTTGCTCATAACTGGGTTCTCGCCCCCGCTGATCTGGCAGAATCCAAATTTGCAAAAAGTGAACTGGATCGGTTTTGGAAGCGTTGTATTCGCTATGCATAATACCGGCGCCAGCCGACATGCGTTGCACATCTCCAGGACGAATAACAGACCCATTGCCAATACTGTCTTGATGCTCCAAAGCCCCTTCTAGAACATAAGAAATGATTTCCATATCACGGTGGCTATGGGAGCCAAAGCCTTGATCGGGCTGCACCTTATCTTCATTGATCACACGCAGAGTGGCAAACCCCAGGTGATTTGGATCGTAATAGTTACCAAAGGAAAAGGTATGGCGGCTATCGAGCCAACCAAAATTAGCCGCGCCACGTTCTTTGGCAGAGCGAATCGTGATCATAAGGGTCACCTCTCAAATTGATGGATTGATATGTTTAGTTCCGCTTTTGGGTTAGTTCCATTATGAATTGGATTCTAATCAAGCACAATACGACAAAAAATTAACAGACTGTCTTGTAATTCACTACAATTAGACTAGACTGTGATGGTAGACAGTAGATGGAAGACAGAGAGATTGCGTCACTTTACCGCCTGCTGTCTCTTGTATCCTGTCTTTGGATTTTAGATTTTGGATTTTAGATTTTGGATTTCAACTCCCCCTCCCCCTTCCACCTCCCCACCTCCCCATCTCCCCCATCTCCCCCATCTCCCCCCTCCTCCCCTCCTCCCCTCTGCTCCCCCCACTCCCTATCTCCCCTCTGCTCCCCTCAACTCAGTTTATGGATAAATTTGAAGGTCTTCGCGCCTTTACTCAAGTGGTCAATTCAGGCGGATTTGCAGCGGCG
>JAKSDM010000618.1 GCA_022360135.1 Pseudanabaenales cyanobacterium
CCCCTGGCTACAATCTGACCTTGATCAATAACTAAGATCTGGTCGGCTTCGGTAATCGTCGAGAGTCGGTGGGCGACTACCAGTAAGGTTTTATCACCCCCGGCCAATAGTCCCGCTAGAGCCGACTGCACCAGGGCTTCGTTTTCGGGATCGACATAGGCCGTGGCTTCATCAAGCACCACAATTGGAGCGTCTTTAAGAATGGCGCGGGCAATGGACAGTCGTTGTCGCTGACCGCCGCTGAGACTCACACCGTTCTCCCCCACTGGCGTATTGTAGCCCTGGGGCAACGTTTCAATGAACTCGTGGCAGCGGGCCGCCTTAGCCGCCGCCATAATCTCAGTTTGGGCGGCAGTCGGTTTACCAATGCGAATATTTTCCAGGACGGTGTCGTTAAACAAAAACACATCCTGAAACACAAACGAAACTCGCTCCATCAGACGCTCGATAGCGATCTCTTTAACATTGACTCCGCCAATGCAAATCTCGCCCTCATCCACATCCCAAAAGCGGGGAATCAACTTAGCCAGAGTGCTTTTACCCGCACCGGACGGACCCACCAGAGCGGTGACGCTGCCAGCAGGCGCAGTAAAGCTAATGTTCTTTACAACCTGGGCGCCACTATAGCCAAAGGAGACGTTTTGGAATGTAATTTCATTCCCCTCAGGCTGCTTGGGATTTACTGGATCGCTCAGCGCTGGTTGATTAAACACCTCAGCAATTCGCTGAGAAGCTGCATTGACCTGATAAAACCCGGTCATGCCATGGAAGAGCACCGCCATGATCGGTCGGTTAAAACCGATGCCGATCACGACGAATAAAACAAAGGTCGGGATGCTGATGCCCCCCATCAGATACAGCACAATTCCAGTAGGGATCACTGTCACTGCCGCCGAGCGCATCAGGGTGAGCATGATCGCCATCGGCAACGCTGATGTTCGAGTAACGCGGACATACACCTGTCGAATTTCCTCCACCACATCCTGCAACTGGGCGAAGGAAAAGTCGGTGCGGGTGAAGGCTTTGATCACCTTCATGCCGTTGATGTACTGGATCACCACGCCGTTCATCTTGGCCAACAGGGCGTTGTAGGCGCTCATATCAAAGCGCGACATCATAAAGCCGAAAAGACCCAGTGCGATCGCGGCGCTAGCCAGGGTGGCCAGGGTCATGCGCCAATCCACCAGCACCAGCAAAATGCCCGCCAGCAACGGTACTGTCAATCCGGCTGTGACATCGGGGATGATGTGGGCCAACCCCTGTTCAAGCTGTTCCACATCCTCATGGATAATCTTTTTGACTTCGCCTGTAGTGCGGTTAGTGAAGTAGCCCAGGGGTAACCCGCCAAGCTTACGGGCCAGTTCAATGCGCAGATCGTAGAGAATGGTGTAGGCTGCGATGTGAGATAACCGGGTGGAGAGCCCCATGCAAACGCCTTTGCCCACCACCGCCGCCACCGCTAACCAGGCCAGTCGCCAGATGTATTGAGTATCCAGTGCAGATGAAGACTGATTAAACAGACTCAAACTCACCAGATAGATCAAGTAATAGGGCGCTAACCCCAGAGCTGCCGACACTGCCGCCAATATGCCTGATAGCGCTAGGACAAAGCGCTGTTGGAGCGCCAGCTGTTTGAGAGACATGGGGGATGAGGGGGCGCCCGCTGCTGTCTCAGTTACGCCCAACTGCTCAGCCGCCCAAGCCTTAGCCTCGTCCATAGAGCCAAACACTTTGCCAGGGCAGCCGTACATATTTTGGGTAACCTTGCCAACAATCGGCCCCCACAGCGCGATTAACTTAGCTGAGTCGGGCACCATCGCCATCCCAGCACAATATTGAGAGATCTGCGGCTTATGAGCCTTGGTCCAGGCAATGCCCTGCTTTCGCATTTGCTTGACTTCCGGCGATCGCTTACCCTGCTCCTCCGCCGCCTCGGCATCGTCACGCTGGAGCACCAACGCAAACCGTTCTTGTTTCGCCAACCATTCCTCAAAACAGCGATAAAACCGGCTCATATCTTCTGGCGCGCCATTTCCCTGAAAACGGGCTGAGACTAATGGCCAACGACTGTCATCAATGGTTACCATAGGGCTTCTACTCCACGACAACGGTTTGCGTAAGGACTTCAATGATAAGTGGTTTCACA
>JAKSDM010001585.1 GCA_022360135.1 Pseudanabaenales cyanobacterium
TGGAGGAAGTACAGAAGCCAGCTGCTTTCTAATTGTTGGCAAGGCTGTCAATAAGTCTGGCAAGCCGGTTCTCAATGCCGACATTTACGGCTTCATTTACGATGCCAATGATGATCCAGTGATGCAGAATCGTGGACGGGTCGGTTCGATCGACGAGGTTCCGCCCGGGATTAGTGATTTCGAGATTCGCATCTCGGTTCCGGCTAATCAACCCACTCCACTTAAACTAGAACGATTTAAGGCTTCAGGGTTTACAGGACGGGTTCGCCGCTAATTTAAGAATGTCTGTCTAATAATGTCTATCTAAAATTGTCTATCTAGTCTATCTAATCTATCTAATATAGAGGCGCACGGTCGTACGACTCTACAGGGGTATGTTATCTTGCTGCATTGTCTGGGGAAAATTATCCCTGAAATAATTCAGGAGCCAGCTATACCTGGCTCCTAAATTCTGTAGAATGGCGCACTTTCGTAGGATTAAGCGGACCCCTTTTTCAATTATTTCTGATGATTACAGCCTATTTGGAGCTATTTCCGCTGGATTTGGCAAACGGATTTAAACGCTTGATATACAAGGACTACATCCTTTTGTGGAAAACTTCGAGATACCCCTTGCACAGAGAGCGATTGATGGATTGATCTCACTCTACAGAAACAGTATCCAACTAAAGGTAGAAGGATTGGGTAAATGAAGCAGGTCTGAGTTCAACCAATCGTGGTGTAAGTCATTGCCGCAAGAGAATAAAGCGCTGGAACAATCAGGGAGGTTACAAACTGGAGTAGGAAGATGGCCAAAATGGGCGAAATATCAATCCCCCCTAAAGGCGGAATGATAGAGCGGAAGAGGTTTAAGTATGGATCGGTTAATTGGCTCAGAATGGAAAAAGGAGGGTTAAACCAATCAACACTTGGGAACCAGCTGAGTAGGATACGAATAATCAGTAGGATAAAATAAATTTGCAGAAAAGTAGAGAGGGTTTGAGCTATCAGGATAATTAGTGAAGACATGAGTTTTGTAAGTTTCTTGACAAGCGTTGCTCGAGATAGATCCTTAGACTAGTTTAACGGATAACAGTTTTTCTCGAAGTAGGTCAAGTAGATTCTATATTTCTTCTCAAGAATCAAGTAGGGAGGTTTGATCGAGATTTTCTCCCTGAGTATGGCCGTTAACCCCGCCTAATTGTTGACGAACATCGTCAATCGCCTCATTAAGCTGGGCGATTTTATCTTCTAAACCTCGACGAGCAACTTCCATTCGTTCTTCACTGATTCCCTGGAGCGATCGTTCTGGCTGCTCTTGATCTTGGGCGAGCTTAAACGAATCGGATTGATTGGATTCTCGGTTCAGACGAGAGGTGACGAGGACCCCTACAATCCCGCCCATAATGCCCCCAACAAGTGCGCCTGCTACGAATCCACCGGCAAAGTTATCTGACTGACTCATTTTCAGTTTCGAAATATTTCGGTTCTCTTCTGGTGTGGGATGTACCCAACCCTGTTCACAGCTTAACCGTTGTGGCTGGAATTATACCGAACCTTCAACTCCTGCTTAGCATTTTCTAGAGGATGGCGCGCAGCGCCATTGCCTATCGCCTATTCATATAGAGCTAAGCAGGAAAAGCTAAGCGATCGCTAAAAGCTAATCCCGCTATCAAGTGCCAAAGGCGCGATCGCCTGCATCTCCCAGTCCTGGGACGATAAAACCTTGATCATTGAGTCCTTCATCAATCGTAGCGGTATATATGTTCAGGTGAGGATAAGCCGCAGCTAATTTTTGCAGGGCAGGGGGAGCGCTCACGACTGAAATAATCCTGACCAGGGCGGGATCGACGCCGCGTTGGGTCAATTCTTTCATGGCCGCCATAATAGTGCCTCCGGTGGCTAACATCGGCTCACTAATGAGGATTCGAGTCTGAGGGGGAAATGATTCCGGCAATTTATTCAGATAACATGTTGCTTCCAGTGTTTCCTCATCCCGAGCATATCCTACATGATAAACCGAGGCCAACGGCAATAGGGCCTGAGCGCCCTCCATTAAGGCCAATCCTGCCCGCAAAATTGGCATAATCACCACGGGAATCTCAGGATTGATAAAGGTTGCAGGGCACGTCGTTAAGGGGGTCTCCACCGTTGTTTCTAGAATGGGTAACCAGTCTCGGATTGCTTCATAGGTTAGCCAGCGTCCTAATTCCGTCATGGCGCTGCGAAACAGCACGGAGGGGGTAGAAGCATCCCGCGAAACCCCCAGCCAATGTTTAATCAGCGGATGAGGGGGGACAAAAACACGCAGTTGCAGAGTCATACAGAGGGAATCTTAATGAATTAAATGATCAGGACAAGGAAAAAAATCTGCATTATCTTACATTAGAGCAGGTGGGCTAGTTCTGATTGCAAGATCATCTATCAGGGTGTAACTATTCAAGAACGGCTAAATTATCTGAGTCAATGGCTATGGATATCCCCCCTAATGCTCGCTTAAGCGAATCCTTTGAGCGATTAGCTCATCTGCTGACGGACTCAGATTGGGATAATACGATGCGAAGTGAAGCAGAAACCGTGGGACTAGCTCTCTGCGATTACCGCAAACTTTTCACCCAGTGGGAGCTACAGCAGTTGCCGCAGGAAACTGCTGATAGTGAGGAGTTGTGAGGAGTGATTTCCTAATGGACTCGATACTCGACCAAGCTGTTCAGGGTTTAGCAAACTCATCTGGGACATTGCCCGCCTCTACAGCTGTAGTCGAAACTTTGATTCAGGCAGAGAAAACCGCTAAGCAGACTAAAGTTCGCCATGTCTACTCGCAGTTGCTAGGCGTCTGGCGCTTGGGATTTATCACCGGCACAAAGCGCACCCGCCAAAGGGCAGGGGTCGTTTTAGGTGCCGGACGATTTCTGCCGAAGTGGGTTAAGGTTTATCTGTCCTACGCTCAACCCGAACCTTCTCTAGACCAAGGAACTATTCAAAACCAGGTCGATTTGGGGCCGCTTCAGCTAGTTCTCACCGGCCCTACCCAATTCTGGCCAAAGATGAATATCCTGGCTTTCGACTTTACCCGCATGAAAGTGTTACTATCTGGCCTGAAACTGTATCAGGGTTATATTCGTGGCGGCCAGCGCCGGGAAGCTAATTTCCATCAGCAAAGTGTGAAGGAACAGGCTTTCTTCACCTATTTTTTAGTAGAAGACGATTGTATTGCGGCCAGGGGACGGGGCGGCGGATTGGCTTTGTGGGTAAGGGAAAGGGGATAGGAGATAAGGGACAGAGTATAGGGTATAGGGGACAGGAGTCAGCAGTTGAGGGAGGTAAGGGAATCAAAATTCTACCCACATCCCATCCACCTATCCACTCATCCCCTGTCTTTGGCTGGGACTTTATTTGTAGGTTCATCCCTTATCCGTCATGATCAGGATAGCTGATCACGGTGAGGTTAACGTGGACGCTAGCGGAAAAGTATATCTGGTAGGGGCCGGACCAGGTAATCTGGCTTATTTAACAGTGCGGGGGCGGCAGTTGCTGGCTCAGGCGGAAGTGCTGATTTACGACGCCCTGGTTAATCCTGAGGTATTGGAAGTTATTCCTGAAGGTTGTGTTCAGTTTGATGTCGGCAAGCGGGCAGGGAAACCCAGTAAATCTCAAACTGAGATTAATCAACTATTGGCGGAACAATGCCAACGGGGAAAACAAGTCGTACGGCTGAAAAGTGGCGACCCCTTTATCTTTGGACGATGCACCGCTGAGATTGAGGCGCTCAAAGCAGCAGACTGTCCATTTGAAGTGACGCCCGGTATTTCTTCTGCCCTGGCTGCGCCGTTGTTAGCCAGTATTCCGTTAACGGATCCAGTTTGGAGCCACTGCTTTGCCGTCTTTACAGCCCATGATCTACAACAACTGGATTGGGAGACTCTCTCCCGACTTGAAACGCTGGTGATTTTGATGGGAGCCAGGGCTCTGCCGGAAATCGCCCATCAATTACAGCGTCATGGGAAACGTCCCGAAACGCCAGTCGCCATCATTCAATGGGCGAGTCAACCCCAACAACAGATCTGGGAAGGTACGCTGATGAGCATCGGGCAAAAGACTAGAGGAGAGGGCTTGTCTCCGAGTGTGATTGTGATTGGTGAGGTTGTGAGACTGCGAGAGTATCTGGAGCCTCAGTGGGCAGTAGGTGTCGAGCAGGGAAGCCAGGGAGTGGACATTACCCAATCCCCAATCCCCAATCCCCAATCCCCAATCCCCAATCCCCAATCCAAAATCCAAAATCCAAAATCCAAAATCCCCCCCCTGACGGGCAAGACCGTTCTCATTACTCGTTCTGCGGGTCAATCCGGCAAATTTACTCAAATGCTACAAGCTGAAGGGGCTAAGGTGATTGAGACGCCAGCGCTGGAAATTGCGCCGCCTTCAAGTTGGCGACCGATGGATCGGGCGATCGCACA
>JAKSDM010001368.1 GCA_022360135.1 Pseudanabaenales cyanobacterium
GAGTGGAGTGAAGTGGAATCGAGACATCTCAGACTTTAGCAGGAGATTGAGATTCCGAGCTTAGCGAGGAATGACAATTGGTCTCATTGAAATTTTCAATGCACAGGTACTTATCGTTGAGGACTCCAAAGAATTTTAGCCGAACGATATTGGGCAGAACCATCAAGGGACTTGTGAGTGAGCAGATTTTTGTGTGAATTGTGATTTTCCAACAGAAAATCAAGGATTTCAGCCACGTCTGATAGAATCTTCCGTACACTTGCAGAGACTTTCCAAATGATTGAATCATTCCGGGCGTTGGCGCTTCAAGTGACCGCTTCAGCCGTCAATCGGACTCGAAATCAAGCTGAGGCGCGATCGCAGATGCAAGAGACCGTTGATCGGATCGGTGTGCAAATTGCGGCGAGTCTTGCTTTTATCGGTTCTGACTGCCGATTAGTGCTATTGCCCGAATATGTGCTAACGGGTTTCCCAATGGGAGAGTCACTGGCGGACTGGGCGGAAAAAGCCTGTCTGGAGATGAGCGATCCGCTGTATGAATCCCTGGGGCAAATTGCCCAGAAGCATCGTATCTTTCTAGCTGGAAACGCCTACGAACTCGATCCCAACTTTCCCGGATTATATTTCCAGACGTGTTTTGCGATCGACCCCACCGGCGCGATTGTCTTGCGCTATCGACGGCTCAATTCCATGTTCGCCCCCACCCCTCACGATGTCTGGGATCGATATCTCGACTGTTACGGTCTTGAGGGTGTGTTTCCGGTGGTCAAAACTGAGATTGGCAATCTAGCCGCTGTGGCCTCCGATGAAATTTTGTTTCCAGAAGTCGGGCGGTGTTTGGCCCTGCGGGGAGCGGAAATTTTGCTGCACCCCACCTCAGAAATTTTCAGCCCTGGGCGATCGCCAAAAGATGTAGCCAAAATTGCTCGCGCGGTCGAAAATTCAGTCTATGTCATCTCCGCCAATACCGCAGGTATCGCTAATAGTGCTATCCCAGGCGCTTCAACCGATGGCGGCTCCCAAATTGTGGACTATCGAGGACTGATTTTGGCCGAGACGGGGGCCGGAGAGAGCATGGCTGCTTTTGCCGAAATCGATCTGGCGAGTTTGCGACGCTTTCGCCGCCGACCGGGTTTAAACAACCTGTTGGCCCGCCAGCGACCGGAACTCTATGTAGAGTGTTATCGCCAATCTCGCATCTATCCCCCCAATACCATGCTGGAGGGTAAGGTGGAACGACAGCACTTGATCCAAACTCAGCGAGAAACCATCGAGCATTTAGCCGAATTGGGGGTGATTTGAGAGATGGCTAATTCCATTGATGTGCGCAATCCCCGTACTGGTGTAGTGGATTACTGGATTGAGCCGCCAGAACCGGAACGACTGGCCGAGCAGTGTGGCCGCTTGCACACCGCTCAACTTGACTGGTGGGAAGCTGGGCTGGAACGGCGCATTGCGGCTCTGCAGAGATGGAAGCAGTCGCTGTTGGATCATAAAGATGAACTGGTTCTAGCCTTGACCACCGACACTGGCAGACGGACAGAATCTGTACTCGAACTGGATTCCATCATCTCCAGCCTGGATCGCTGGTGTCGGTTGGCCCCTGAATTGCTGGCGGAGCCAGACCCGAAGTCCACCGCTATCCCCTTCGTCCAACTGCAACAACAGCTGGTTCCCTATGCCTTAGTCGGCGTGATTAGTCCCTGGAATTTTCCCCTCTTGCTGTCTTTGATCGATACTATTCCGGCCTTGCTGGCAGGCTGCGCCGTCGTCGTTAAACCGAGTGAAATTGCGCCTCGATTTATTCAACCGCTGGCAGCGGCGATCGCCGAGGTCCCTCATCTCCGGGATGTCTTGGCTTATGTCGAAGGGGCTGGAGATACCGGGGCCGCCTTAATCGACAATGTTGATTTGGTCTGTTTTACCGGCAGTGTGGCCACGGGTCGGAAAGTAGCAGAAGCTGTCGCCAGGCGCTTCATCCCGGCTTTTTTGGAATTGGGGGGCAAAGATCCGGCGATCGTGCTGGCTTCCGCCGATATCGAATTGGCCACCTCAGCTATCTTGTGGGGATCGGTGGTCAACACGGGGCAATCTTGTCTCTCAA
Organism: Pseudanabaenales cyanobacterium; assembly: GCA_022360135.1. Taxonomy (GTDB): domain Bacteria; phylum Cyanobacteriota; class Cyanobacteriia; order Phormidesmidales; family Phormidesmidaceae; genus JAKSDM01. The sequence continues at coordinate 2,105 of JAKSDM010001368.1, forward strand.
TCGAACGAATTTACGTTGCTGACGCCATCTTCGCGCCCTTTGTCGAAACCCTGGTGCAAAAGGCAAAGCGCTTGCAGTTAGCCTATCCATCGGTTGAAAGCGGCCAAATCGGTCCGATCATTGCCGCGAAGCAGGCAGCTATCATTGCCGAGCATTTAGATGAGGCGGTGGCTAAGGGAGCTGTGGCGCATTGTGGCGGGGCGATCGAAGACTGCGGCGGGGGACTCTGGTGTCGCCCTACCGTGCTGACTCAGGTCGATCACTCAATGCCGGTGATGACGGCGGAAACCTTCGGTCCGATTATGCCCGTCATGCCATTCTCTACCATCGAAACAGGCGTAGCGCTAGCCAATGACACCTGCTATGGCCTCAGCGCTGCTGTTTTTGCCGGATCGACAGCCGAAGCCCTGGAAGTTGCCCGCCGGATAGAGGCGGGTGGTGTTAGTATCAACGATGCGGCGTTAACCGCACTGATCTACGAAGGCGAGAAAAACGCCTTTAAATTTTCTGGTCTGGGCGGCTCACGGATGGGACCAGCAGCGCTCAAACGGTTTATGCGAAAACAAGCC
>JAKSDM010001496.1 GCA_022360135.1 Pseudanabaenales cyanobacterium
TCAGTCACAGAGCGGACACGCTACATCCGGCAAATTCGCAATCTGGCTCGTCGGATCGCCCAGCTTTATTTAGAACAACGAGAAGCGTTGGGGTTCCCATTATTGAAATCTGAAAACACTGAGGCAGCGTGACGCTATTAATTAAAAAATGTCTCTGTAGAGTTTGATTGTACCTGAGGTGGATTGAAAGGCGGCGACAAGTTTGAGAGCATTTTTGGAACCCATCGCCAGCTGGTTTGGGAGGTTTGGCTTGCCTGAACCCATTGTTCATTGGGGACACCCATTAATGATGGGAACTGTCATTTAGTGATGGGTAGTTTTGTCGCCTATGCTGGCTGGCAGGGACGCACAGCTGAGGGAGGATACAGAGAATGTTTATCCACGCATTTCTGGGTTTGAAACTGGGCCTGTCTATCCGAGAGCTATAGCCCTGACTGTTCTCGAACACTGCGGGCGATCGCAGAGAGATCCTCATCTCCATAACCACGAGTGATGAGGCCGGTTTCGATTTGTTCTACATAGGCTGAGATTGGCAGCGTGACGCCCAATTCTCGGGCCGCCTCTAAAGCGATATCGAGATCCTTTCGATGCAGTCGAACCCGAAAACCGAGCGGGTAAGTATTGTTGATCATATTGCTAGAGCGATGGGTTAGTCCCCACGAGCCGGCCGCTCCACTGCCGACCGCCTGCACGACTTTATCCATGTCGAGTCCGGCTTTGAGCCCAAGAGTCATGCCTTCGGCAACCGCCCAGTAGGTGCCCGCCACAATCACCTGGTTGATCGCTTTAGTGATTTGACCCGCGCCAATCGGTCCAACATGGGTTAGCGTTTTACCCATTGCCTGTAGTACAGGGTAGGCTTTCTATACATCGACCGCCTCACCCCCGATCATGATCGAGAGAGTTCCCTGCTCAGCCCCCTCAGTACCGCCAGAGACCGGCGCATCAATCATCTTGACGCCTTTTTGGCTTAAAGCTTCTGCAATGAGACGAGTCACGGTCGGACTGATGGTAGACATATCCACCACAAGGGCGCCAGCTTGAGCACCGTGGATAACCCCATTTTCTCCTAGAATGACAGCTTCAACATCTGGGCTGTCGCTGACGCAGGTGATAATCACATCCATCCCAACAGCTGCTTTATCAGGTGAAGCAGCTCGTTGCGCCCCGGCTGCGACAATAGCAGTTTCTCGCTCTCGAGTTCGATTATGAACAGTGACCTCGTGCCCTGCTTTCAGGAGATTGAGAGCCATCGGAGCCCCCATCGCGCCGATCCCAATAAAGGCGACTTTCATCTTCCCTCACTCCCATTTACTACACTTCACTTGCAGTCAGGAACTCGTTAGAAGGGAGCTTTCTTCTTCCTGATCTTTCTTTGGTCGTAATCGAGTTCCTTCAGCTTCTTCATAATTCGACTGAAATATTCCTCCAGATAAGCTTCCAAGGTTGTGATCTCCTTGGGACTGATGTCAAAGGTTTGGTATACCTCATCCATAGGGGCGTCTAGAGGTTGTCCCCCAGCGACTACTTCGACGAAGGCCAGCCGATCCGCCAAATCTTGGGTCCATTGGAAGAATCGAGCTGTGCGCTGAGTTCCTCTCAGGAGCCCCATTGACATCTTGGAAACCTTAGCCGTCTGTCCAGAGAGACGTTCACATAACTCAATAATTTCATAAGCTCCCCAAGCCCGAGAACCTGCCAATGGAAAGATTCGGTTTACGGTTTCGGGTGTGGAGAGCGCCTTAATCGCAAATTTAGCAATATCTTGGGTATTCATGTAAGCAATTGGGGAGGCTTCGCCCATGACCCAAACCGCCTGCTTCTCCAGGATGGGAATCGCGTACTGACTAATCAATCCCTGGAGAAAACCACAGGGACGAAGGATCGTATAGTTTAGTCCCGACTCAGCCAGAAATTTTTCCGTGCATCGCTTGATATCCATCAAGGGCACTTGGGGATATTTCTCTGCATCAAGAATGGAAAAGAATACAAATCGATTTACTCCAGCTGCTTTCGCTGCTTGGATAAGAGAAACTTTACCTTTCCAATCAACCCTTTCGATACCCAAACCATCTCCAGGACGAGCGGTGGCGGCGTCGACAACTGCAGTTACGCCTTCTAAAGCAAGTGGGATAGTCTCAGGTTGGGCAAGACTCCCCCGGATTAAACGCGCACCCCATTCCCTCAGAAAGGCCGCCTTTTGAAAATCTCTGATGAAGCACTGCACTTCATGTCCCTCATCCAGGGCGCGGCGAACTATCTGCCTTCCTAAGGTACCTGTAGCACCCACAACTAATAAATTCATGAGGGACGATTACAAAAATTAACTTTTCTATAAGAATAAGAATATCAGAAGTTTTTTGTCTTTCTATGGGGAAAAACAATTTAAATTAGCCAAAAAGCAATAGCCAAAAAGCAATCAGGTGGAAGAAATCCCCCCATGCCAAAATTCATAGAGGGATTGCTGAAATAAAACCTAGGGTTTATCCAGCTTACTCTTCGACACCCTGGATCCTGAGCATTAGAAATCCTAAGCCTAGACCCAACAAAATTAAGGTAGAGCTAAGGAATGCCGCTGTTAAGATCTCACCGCTCATATGTTCCGTTTTCCTCCTAAGATGGCTTTGACGCAAACGCCAAAAGCGAAAAATAACTTAACTTACAGCCATCATTCTAGAACAGTTTGAACAATGCTTCCTGGAGGCTCCCTAGGTTGGGGTTATGACAAATATTTCCCTATACTCTACACAATTCACTACTTTGCGTCAGCGGCCTCGCATAGCAGTTACGATGGGCGATCCGGCAGGTATTGGGCCTGAGGTGGTGTTGAAAGCATTAGCTAAGCCTGACCTGGCTCAGGTGGCGGATATCACCGTTATCGGCAGTCGTTCGCTGCTTTTGGAAAATTATCAACAACTCAGGCAAAGGGTTGAAACAGCTCAATGCAATGTCCCTCTAGCCAATCCAAACGAGTTCTCAGTTCTAGATTTACCGCTAGATTCAGCGACAAAGCGGCAAATCACCCTTGGGACGGGTAATGCCGCCAGCGGCGCTGCAAGTTTTCAATACCTCAAGGCGGCAATTGCTAACACGCTGTCGAGCGCCTTTGATGGTATTGTGACAGCTCCCATCGCTAAATCTGCTTGGAAAGCGGCGGGTCATGTCTATCCAGGTCAGACGGAATTGCTGGCTGAAAGCGCTGGGATAACTCGATTTGGCATGTTGTTTGTGGCCAGATCGCCCCATAGTGGTTGGAGCTTACGAACCCTGTTAGCGACTACCCATATTCCCCTTAAGCAGGTTCCTGACGCCCTATCCCCCGACTTATTGAACAATAAGTTGGCTCTGCTGATTGAGAGTTTGGAAAAGGACTTTGGAGTGACAGCCCCTAGAATTGCGATCGCAGGTCTTAATCCTCACAGCGGCGAACAAGGCCAGCTGGGTGAAGAAGAACAGGCATGGATTATTCCCTGGTTAGAGGAACAACGCAGACGGTATTCCGAAGTTACCTTAGACGGGCCGATTCCACCTGATACGTTATGGGTTCAGCCGGGACAAGCCTGGTATGGGTTAGGCGATCGCAGCGAGGAAAGGAATCGGGCTCATGACGCCTACCTTGCCCTCTATCACGATCAAGGATTGATTCCGGTAAAGCTGATGGCGTTTGACCAGGCTATTAACACCACTATCGGCCTTCCCTTTATTCGCACATCTCCCGATCACGGCGTCGCTTTCGATATTGCCGGACAAGGAATCGCTCGGTCTAAGAGTATGGAAGCGGCCATTCAACTCGCTATAGA
>JAKSDM010000098.1 GCA_022360135.1 Pseudanabaenales cyanobacterium
ATGCCATCGGAGAAAAAGGGTTCTGCGAAATAGATCACATCATCCACAATCACATCTGCGCCAAATTCCCGCCATAGCCTCAGAATGTTTTGGGCAAAGCTAACCTGTCCATTGAAGGCGGTTGCAAATCCCAGCTCAGCAGCAGGAGCGATGTCATGAATGAGCTGTAGCATTGCCCGCCCTTCATCGATATTGGAACCGTCGAAAAAATCCTCCAAAACGGTAACGGGTGTATTGGACCCCAAAGGGTTCAGAAGTCCAGGTAAATCGCCAGAGAGGATATCATCCTCTGCTGAAGTTAGCGCCGAAGTGGAGGTGTCATAGCTATCGGAGAGAGCGCCGACACGGATACCGTTGCCCAAGATCCCCTGCTCCTGAACAGATAACACATTCTGGGTGGTCACAGCCTGACTTGTGACCGCTCCAACTCGAAGCATGGGTCGATGTACAGCTGTGACGCTCCGCACGCCTTCCATGCGGGCGATGCTTTCAATTTCATTGATGGACGCCATTGCTTCAATTATCTTGATTCCCTCATCGAAAGATTCCTCATCGAAAGAACTGTTGGCAATTATAACCACTCCTTGTTGTTGGAGAACTTCGGATACTCTATCTAAAGGAACTTGCCCATCAAGATAGATCTGCACAATGGGCTTGGTTGCCTTAGCATCGGTTACTAAGGGAGGTAAACCCCTGGATTCCAGTTCATCGAAAGCTGTCTGAGGATTGCCTCGATAGAGTTCCATCAAAAGCCTTAGACCCCGGCTAATATTATCAGGCATGTCAGTTTGTGCTTGAGCTGTTTGGATATTGAGCTGGACACCGAACGTTGCTGCAGCCGTCAATAATAAAGCTTTTAATTTTACAGGCATAAACGGTTCTCCTGATTGAGTGATTAGTGAGGTTCAAAATGAATCGGCAGAGGCATAGATTCAGAGATAAACAACATTTGCCGATAGTGATTTGCACTTGAGCTGAATCCACCTCGAACTTTGTTTCCTTCTCAGTAAAGAGTATTCAGGTATTCAGACTGTATCGCATTCAAATTTTAAAGGTAAGGGGTCGTATAAGAATAACTTCAGGGGGATGTAAAGAGCCTGAAAGGCATACATACAGCTAAAGTATGAAGTTATTTTTGAACGCACCCTAAGGTAAAAGAAATGCCCCAGAGATCAAGCTGAGTGGATCATACTTTGACTTGGGCATAATTTTCTCTAAATGTTTAAGTTTTTAAGCCATTGCCCAATGCCTAAGCGAAGGCATAAGTTCCCAAAGCCTATTACCCAACTTGACATACACAAAGTAGTATGGGCCCCTAATGTTTAGGAGTCTTGGCTGTTAGACTGGCCGTTAACCCTTGCTAGCGGTGTATAACTTAAGGCAGGAAAATTTTGAAGTTTTTTTCATCCTCCAAGCTTTCCAAAACCCTTGTCGGTTAAGGGGTGGCGGGAAAACTCTGAAATCCTTGCTCTGATTTATTTCCCGGCTTAAATTATCCGCTTTTCTAGCCAGTATCTTTGATGCTTTTGTCGAGCAAAGCCCCATCAACATGATGATGCGAGGAAGGATGGAGCATATGTTTTGCCTCCAATGAGGCGACGAGATCTTGACCTTAGCGCCCTCTACCCTTTACCAGCCGACACAACTACTTGTGAGCCAGAGTTGGTCTGCACTTAACATAACGAAGTTAATCTAGGCGCCAATTTCACAGATTAAACTGTTTCCGATAAAAGTCTACGTTCTTGAGTTGTAATTGGCGTTGACGGATAAAGTTTTCTTCGTCAATCAAAAATTGCTCAACCAGGCCCACTAGAGCTAATGGGGATTGAAAGGGATAAATTCGGACAAACCGAGGCTTAATATCTTGAAATAGGGCATAGTGAAAGCCAGGTTCTTGTTCATACTGATAGAGAAATAACGCCTTGGCTGCGATCGCCGCAGGCAGCGGCTGTTGAGCACTGATCTCAAACGACGTTGGAATTCCGTTGGATAAGCGAGGGCTAATTTTGAAAGGAGAGGGGTCGCTGACGATAGATTTAATCCGCAGTCCCTGTACTTGCCCGATAATCCGCCTCTTTCGATAAACCCAGCCCCTATCGCTATAGATCCGGTTTGAGGTCGAAAATCCCAGTAGATTTTGTGGCGTACGGAGCTTGACTGTATCGGTCGGGATCATAATTTGGAACTGGGCTAGATCCGCGATCGCAATCTCGCGAAGGGAAGTGTCAAATTCAGTAGACTTGCCACGCATAACGGATTCTCAGAGGTAAGTACAAACAAACGTTGTTTAAACCGTTTCCATGTATACCTTGGCAAGAAATATGTACAGGATGCTCCGGAAGTTTACTGAAATGCAATTTAGCGCCAAAATGCAATTTAGCTATTTTTCACAATGCTAATGAATAATCATTAATCTGACAATTCAAGCGTAAAGCACTAATGGGCGCCGACGCAGTCAGATGGGAAAGCTATGCACTCTACGCGACAGGCTTGTGTATCTCTTGTGACAGAAAAATATCGGGGTGGAAAGGAAATAATCAGGCTGTCGACAGAGTTCAATGAGAATTATGTCAATAAAATCTGAATTACTGTCTGGGTTTATGAACTTATAATCCTTATGGAGCAGAGCTGTCCTTGAATCCAAGAAAATTGCGCCAGGGTCTTTTATTGGTATCTATTCTTAATATCTCAGCAAGATTTCAGGAAAACAATCTTTATTTTTGTAGTCAAAGTTACTGAAAGTTCTACGATATCAACAGAAAAATCTTGTCGACATATTGCTATGGCTCAACTCACGGCTCATCAGGTTTTAACCCAAATACAGGCTGGACAGTCCTTGCATAAGGCAGAGTTGAGCACCATTAATCTTCGCGGGGCCTGTCTGGATCAGGGCGATTTTGCAGAGGCCTATTTGCGGCAAGCGACCCTAGCCCAGGCATCTTGCCAAGGGGTAAATTTTTCAAGGGCGACGCTGATTTTGGCCGATTTACGATCAGTCTGTTTGGAACAAGCCCAGTTGGTAAACGCTGTATTGACTCAGGCCCATTTAGAGCAGGCTGATTTGAGGCGATCGCACGCCCTCGGCGCTAAATTTTACGGCGCATTTCTAGATGGGGCCAACGGCTCAAACGCGGTTTTAGACGAAGCCGATTTGCGGCAAGTCAGCGGACCGCGATCGCGGTTTAAGCAGTCAAGCTTCATCAATGCTGTTTGTAACCAGTCAAGCTTTAGCCAATCTAGCTTTGAGGCTGCCACCCTGACCCGATCTCAATGGCGACAAGCGATACTACAAGGAACCTCATTCGCCACCGCCAACCTAAAGCAGACGGTCTTCTGTGAAGCGATTTTAGTCGGCGCTAACCTCTCCGAAATCAACGGCCTTAGCGCCGACTTTCAGCAGGCCGATTTGACCGCAGCCACCTTACGTCAGGCTCAGCTCGATTGGGCCGACTTTTGGAATGCAGTGCTAGTGCAGGCTGATTGCCAGCAGGCATCGTTATTTGGCGCCACCTTAGAAGCGGCTAACTTAATCCGCGCCAATTTTACCGGAGCCGACCTCCGCGAGGCCAATCTTGAAAAAGCGCAGCTTGATGGGGCCTGCTTTGAGGAGTGCAATGTACGCGGCGCATTGTTCACAGACGCCACTGGTTTATCGCCAGAACAGCAGCGCTGGCTCAGACGTCATGGCGGTTTAAATGTTGGTTAATAGATATACGGTAGGCAATGGGAGTGCTTCTATAACCAATTTCCTAAAAGCACATAAGGGGCCCAATATAGCGGATGTCGATATTGTGGGTTGTGTAAGAGCGTCAGTTGAGCTTGCCGTAGGGCTTCAGCTCTAGTTGTATCTGGCTTGATCAGCTGCTCATAGAATGGGCCCATTAGTTCAGTCGTAGCCTCATCGTTCACAGACCATAGCGTCGCCAAGGTGCTTCGCGCCCCGGCTCTAACAGCTACGCCAGCCAGCCCTAAAGCGGCTCGTTTGTCTCCCGCCAAGGTTTCACAAGCGCTCAGCACCAGCAGTTCAATCGCCGATTCTCGACGGGGAAATCCGGATTGAAGAATGTGGTCTAACTGAACCACATTGATTTGGTTATCCCAAGCCAAAATAAAGGTCTGGGCGGCATTAGAGCTAAACTGACCATGGGTTGCAATGTGAACAATCGGAAAAGGTGAGGATTCGATTTTTTCTTGCAACGCTTGACTCGTAAATGTCTGGTCAAGCAGAACCGTACTGTTGGGCGCCTCAGCCTTAATTTCTTCGAGTTCTAAGGGGACATAGCTAAGTGGAGAAAATCCTTGGCGCCCTTGACTCAGACCAGCTGCCAAGGTTCTTAAATCCTCTCTTGGCAAAGGTTTGGGGTCTAACAGCCGCAACCCTGGGGTTATGGCAATGCGGTAGTCCTCAAGCAGAAACCGCTCACCATCATGTAGGGCCGCCATGGGAATATTCTGCAATGGACCATCCAGGACAAACACCAATGTATCCACCCCGCTGGTTTCTAAATCAGGAGCGACTGGACGGATCAACCAGTCGTATAGCTGTTGGGATAGGGGTAAAAAGCTCCGTCTGCTGCGGATAACCAGATGTTGACGCAATTGCTCAATTGAGTGTTGCAGTTGCGCCTCGGAGATAGCCGTTGTGTAGTGGCGCAGAGGTTGTTGGGGAAGGCTCAGAATGACTTCAAACCGATCGCTCAAAATGATCGGATAGATCACCGCTGCTTGCTGATCGATCTGGTCAATTTGTACCGATTCAGCATTCAGGCAGGCTTCTCGGAAGAAGTTGTCTAATTCAGCCAACTGGAGTGATTCCATCACATCCCGGGCTTTAGCGAGATTAGCCTGACTGACGTCATTCCTTTCATCGGGTTGTAGAAGTAAGCTGACAAGCTGTCGATAAATCGGCTCAACATCCTCTCGAAAAGAAAACTGCACCTCTGGATTGATCGCGACCAGATCACCCCGCAAAGACTTCACGGTTTCCACCGCCTCGCTGTAAGCGGCGATCGCTTTCGCAGCATTGCCTTGAGCTTTGATGATTCGCCCTAACTGCCATTGCCAGCGATAGGCAATGTCGGATGCATTAATCGCCTGTGCTCGCTGCAGGGCTTGTTGGGTTAAATCCTGGGCAATTGACCATTGTTGGGTTTGTTCATAAACCTCCGCCAAATTCCCCAGCGCATACGCTGCCGCTCTTTGATCATTGAGTTCTTGGGCCTGTTGGACCGCTGTGGCCAGTAATTCAGCAATGCTCCTCCAATGAGGAGCCTCAGAACTAGCGACTGGGGCATTGATCTCAGCCTGTTTGAGCCAGATTAAGCTACGGGCCAGATTGATCTGGTTGTAGATCGTTGTGCGATTGACCGGCGAGTCGTCAAGTTGGATTTTTATACTGGGCCACAGCGCCTGGGCGACTGACCGCTGTCCCATCTCTACCAACAAACTCAGCTGCGCTAGCTGCGTTTGCAGGTGAGTTTGGGGAGATGTGGAGATGGCGGCGGCCTGTTGGTAAAAGGCCAGCGCTGCTGCTTGGTTTTGCTGGGCTCGACTGGTGTTGCCCAAACTGAACAAAGCGACTCCCATCTCTTCATTCGACTGAAGTTGTCGGGCGATCGCCAAACTTTGGTCTAGGACCTGTCGCGCTTGCTCCAAGTTCCCCACCAATCGAAGGGCGTCGCCTAGGCGCTGCAATCCTATAGCTTTAAGCTTTGAATCCGACTCAGTTTGCAGGGTTTCGCTCACATCAGTCAGGGTTTCTAAGGCGCGGCGATAAAACCCCAATGCTCGCATGGCCTGGGCCTGATTAATTTGGCTGCGGATCCGGCCAATTTCATCTCCCACTTGGCGATAGATAGCCATTGCCTGTCGCCAGGTTTCCAGGGCTTGTTCAGATTGCCCTAACGCCAGTTGCAATCCCCCTTGGGTATTGAGTGCTTGGGCCAGGGTAGAGAGATGGTCTGTTGACACGTTCGACTCGGTGTCATACTGCAAAAGCTGAAGGCAGGTTGCGATCGCTTGGGTTGCCTCCGGCCATTGCCCAAGTTGCTGATACGCCAGTGAGAGATTGCTCAATGACCTGGCCTGCCCTACCTCATCGCCCTGAGTTGCATAGGTTTGGGCAGTGTGTCGCCAAACAACAGCGGCGGCGGCGAACTGGCCCGTTTCATAAAGTTCTTTACCCTGTTGCTCTGCCTGCCTCGCCTCAGCCAGGGATTGAACCATTGGCAGGTTGGCAGGGGATATTGCTGAAACTGGTCCGCTCCCCAGACCCGATAGAAACAGACTGATAATCAACCCCAAAGTGGCTAACGCAGTAAATATCAGCGTTTGATGACGCCTACGGATGAGTTGCATGTGCCTTATACCCACTTGAAATACCAAATTTGTTCTGGAACTATGGCGGCTTGTTGAGGTGCGCCACAGACCATAATGTGGCGGACACAATCTTTAGCAGGCGCGGCTCCACCTATAGCAATTCTCGCTTGTGTTGAATACATCTTAGTGAAGCAGGGTATAGGGTGTAGGGTGTAGTCAATGCAAATGAAAACCGCTGTATGTTCCGCTCCGATTCATTCGGAATGGCGGAAATAACTTTTCAAATCTCTTGAATTTACCTTTGTATAGTGCCCTAATTTGCTTACAAGTTAGACAGTCAACAAAAAACTGTCACTTGTCACTTGTCACTTGTCACTTGTCACTTACCCAATGACCAATGACCAATGACCAATGAGCCATGCCCCTACCAGTCGGCGACATCACTCTTCAAACAACCTCTAATAGCAGATCGCCTGCTGAAAATTGGTTGATAGTCGATAAGTAATTCTCTCTAATACTTTGTTATTTCTAATTACCTTTATAAAGATTCTATGAATATTGAAAACCGCAAAAAAATCTCTATGTTCTATGTTAGAGCACCTATTGTATAAGGCTTCTAATGATTGAGAGATGGTTTTTCTTATATAAGAATTCGATAAAGATAGGTTTTTTTTATATCTCACTGCTTTTGAGATCTCTGCCTTCATAAGCATTAGAGAATTCCATGGCTTGCATTTATGTGTACTCACCAGGGTGTAATTACTCTTCTCTCAGTGTAAACCTGAATCGAAAATGTGTTTAGCAGATATCAAGATTACTAGCTCCTCACCCCCTATTAACAGTAAACGGTTTGTATAAGAATGGATTAATCATGAACGGTGCTAATGTTCGTAAAACCCTGATGGCTATTGGACTCGTTTCCCTCCTAAGTCTGACCTTAAGCGGCGCTCCCGGCTTGGCCCAACCCGATGTGGAAGACGCCCCTAGACAGGGCTTACCCGGACGACGCATCGGGGGAGGAACCCGAGGCGAGGAGTGCATTGCCGGTGAAACACCTCTGATAGCCTTGATGCCGGAAAATAACCTGGGGGTGACGACGGCGGCGCACCCTTCCCTTCTGTTCTATCTGCCTCAATCAACTGCAGTGCGAGAGGTGGAATTTGTTTTGCTGGACACCCATGATCAGTTGATCTACGACACCACCTTTCAGGTAAAAGGGGATTCCGGTATTATCAGCCTCAGCTTACCGAATGATGAAACTCTGCCTTTGCTAGCAAAGGACGAGAATTATCATTGGTATTTTTCAATCATCTGTGATCCTGCTAATCGGGCTCAAGATATTGCAGTCGATGGCTGGATCCGACGTGTTGACCTGGCTACAACCCTAACCAATCAACTAGACAATGCCGCCCCGTTAGAGCGCGCTAGGTTCCTTTATAAAGAGTCTGAACTGTGGCATGAAGGGTTGACAATCCTGGCTGGCCTACGTCGCGCCCAACCTAACGAGCCAACAGTGGCGGCCCAATGGACACAGCTCTTGCAATCGGTTGGTCTGGCTTCAATTGCTCAGGAATCGTTGATTGACTTGCCTCTGGTTACCGACTCAAACGGGTTAATTAGTGAGACCCTTTAGCGCGATCGCCTGCCTGATCGGTTACAGAGGTGTGTTCTTTTACAGAAACGGGTCTGGTTGGTAATCACGATGCCACTGTCCCGCACCTATGGGTTGAGGTTGGCTGAGCATTGGATCATGGCGACGGGGCGATCGCAGAAACGAAGACTGAGTGATTGATAACTCCCTTCACTATGGGGCGACAAAGAGGATACTCAATATTGTTCGGATAAGCCCGATAATTTACTCGTAGAGACGTTGCATGCAACGTC
>JAKSDM010000626.1 GCA_022360135.1 Pseudanabaenales cyanobacterium
GGCAACCGCTTCAGGGCTTCGACCTCGAGTGAGTAGGTAACGACCGACGAGAACATGGCTACCCAAAAACCGACAAACAGGATGCTGGGTCTGGTTAATACCCAACCAGCAGACCCAATGCCCAGCGGCAGGAGAATCACCGTGGCCACTCCTAGCGACAGCGCCAAGCCTTCGCCGCCTTTAAATAGGCGTCCTATGCGAGCGGCCAGAAGAATATAAGCAGCCCAGAAGCTCCCGGCCAGTAATGCTAATCCCACACCTACCGGATCCAGCCTTGATCCCTCCAAAGGCGCCAGCAAGATAATCCCGACGCTGGCCAGAAAAATCCACAGCCAATCCAGTCGTTGTCGAGAATTAAATAGCGCCACCCCCAAGGGACCGATAAACTCAAGCGCGACGGCGACTCCCAGAGGGATACGCACTAAGGAGTAGTAGAAGCACACATTCAGCGCCGCCATTGTCAGCCCAAACAAAATCACCAGGCCATAGTGGGACCGAATATCTTCAGTCAGCCGAGGTCGCCACAGAATAATCAACACAACTGCTGCAAAACTTATCCGCAGGAACACCATGCCCATTGGGCCTACGGTGTCAAACATGCCTTTGGCCATCGCTGTGCCCAGTTGGATCGACCCCATCGAAAGCAGCACTAAACTTATCGGCGGTAAGGTAATTCCTAGTTTGAACTTGTTCATCTTCAGCTAATGCCGTCGATTATTAGCAAAGTGGCTCGCCCTTCCACTCTGGCGCGGTGTCGCACTTTAGCTGGGACAATACAGATCTCATTCGCGCTAAGCGCTTGAGCGCCCGCTTCACTATCAATATAAACTTCGCCAGATATGACATAGAACAGCTCATCGCTATTGTCATGAGCGTGCCAATTCGCCGTCACATCTTCCATCACTCGAAGGCGTACGTTATTACCGTTGAATTGACTAATATTAAGGCTTTTCCAGTTCTCAGCAATCCCCTCTGAAAGATTGATTAGATTGCACTTATCAGGCAGTCCACCCATTTGCTTATTCCGCTACAATAAGGTTTCAGTTTCAAATCTATGAAAATTATTGGGCCTTAACAAGATCTATAGCTTTTCTCAATTGCATTGACTACACCCTACACCCTACATCCCATCTTCACGAGATGCGTTCAACCCAAGTGAGAATTGCTATAGTTTTGTCCCCAGTCATAGATCCAGTTGGGACGCATCAGAGTGGCTGGCGCTGATTCCCATTGGCCTGGACGTTCAAAAGGTAATGAGTTTCAGCCCTTGCTTGAACCGTTCAGCCTGTCTCATTGTGAGACCCCAAAAAAGGTTATCCACAACTAAGGCAAGCTGTCAATTACCCGATTGAGTAGTTCAGTTTCACCCAATCGGGTGTAGCGTCAACCAATGTAAATTTGAAATTCTATGAATATTAAGTTTAGTAGTGCAAAAAAGTCCTGAAACTCTTGTGGAAAAAGGATTCAAAATGAGACATAAGACACTGATTTTGTATTCTGACTCTGAGTTCTTTTGAAGGTAATGGGTTTCAGGACTTGCTTGAACCGTTCAGTCTGTCTCATTGTGAGACTCAAAAAAATTTCTGCGCCACCAAGCGTTGCATCAGTAACCTGCGCTGAATTAGCGCTACTGGAATCTACCCATACCGCCGCCAATCAAAACGACAGACAGCCCAACATAAGATTCTTCTCATTAAGGATTCACACAGCGTTCATTGTGAATAGAAAAAATATCAATATAGACATCAGCATGGCATAGACATGACTCGACGTTCCTCCAAACCGCTACGCTCTTTAGGACAGTTCTACCATTAACCAATTGAGATGTAGCTAAGGCAGCGAATTCTACGCAAGATCATGAAATACCGAATTAGCCACACCGAAACAGGAATATTGTTAAGGGTTTGGGCGCCTGCGCCACTGACTGAAGCGAGAACGCGACCTTATTTGTTTTTGGCTCAATATCGAGTCTCTACCGAGAAAGAAGCCATGCAACTCCTAAGCACCTACTTGAGTGGTGAACAATTGGCTATTGCGACGAACTAGTGTAGATATATCGCCCCTTTTTCTGAACCAGATCAACTACGGAGAAAAACGAGTTTTCTATTTCACACCTTTACAGCGCCAGCTGACCCTTACCATACAGGGTGGCTCAGAAATGACGTTAGATTGTTGAATTGTATTCCCTCTTTAGGCTCAAATGCAGAAGATTGATTCAAAGGCTTACAGACCGAAAGTCCATCAGTGTCAATGTCCTGATTGTCAACAACTTGGGGAGCACCCCAGTAAGATACTGCATGCCCAACTAAATTTGTTACTCAGTCGTTTAGATGAACAGCAACGACGGTGGTGTGTCGCCTTAGAGGCGAAGAAACTGGGACATGGGGGTGTCAAACGACTGTCTCAAATCACCGGGATGGATATGAACACCATTCGACGAGGACGACGGGAATTAGACCAGGGCTTGGTTGAACGGCCAATCGGTCGTGTCCGTTTGACTGGGGGCGGACGCAAGCCGCTTGAAAAAAACACTCACAAAAATCGAGCTATTCCGAGCCTTAATGGGGTTACCCATCGGGATTGACCCCATTTGGGCGCCAACTTAAAGAGAATATTGCTCCCCGCTTAAACAGCTTCATCATGAGAACCTTCTCACCAAGAATTCACATGGATTTCATAGAGAATAGCGAGGCTATTTACTAAATACGTCAGCATGACTCAAACATCACCTAACGTTCTTCAAAACTAAAACTATTGTGTTCACTGAGACTGCTTCATACTCTATCAGGTTGAGGTATAACTGAGGCAGTGAAAACTACACAGGATGATCAATTATCATCTATAGCAGTTTTCATTTGCATTGACTATACTCTAGACCTTCACTCCATAATAGCAACCATTTTGACTCTACAGCGGTTGCGATCGCACATTTTCAAAAATACTGATGTGTATTCAGCTAAATCACCTCCCGTTATCTCCTTGGTCAAATACTGATTGAAGTTAAGACTGCTATAAATAAAGAGCCATGGCAAATAAAACAGTTTCCTTTCGAATTCCAGATGAAATAATTCAGGCGCTTGAAACTCAAGTGAAGACAACAGGAAGGAGTAAAACATCTCTAATAGTGGAAGCCCTTGCTCAAGCCTTGGGACTGCCGCAAGCTTCACCAGAAGTCATTACCATCACTTCTCTTCAGCATCAGCTTCAAGTGCTTGAGCAGAAGGTAACAGCCCTCTCATCGCAACTGGCTGAATTTCGCTTAAAAACGTATTCAAGAATTCCCAGCAGACAAAACTCCAAACTCCTGGACCAGGCTGTTATCTCATTTCAGGCTTTAAGCCCTACTGACGACAACTTGCGGGGAGACTTACTGTTTTTTAGCGCTGATGAAAACTTGACAGCAACGGCTGAAGAACTCTAATTCTTCAACAATGCTTATCCAGTTTTCGGCGCCAGCCTCTATAGAATAGCGAAATCAACATTAACGATTGGGATGCCGGGTATAAGGAAGACTACCCAACCATTGTTAGGCTTGGACGTCAGTGCTTTATTCCAATAAAAAACCCTGACTCATGAGCCAGGGGTAGTTCGCTGGTTAGTGGAGTGTATAAGAACAAGGTGATGAATCCTTGTTCTTGAGGATTGAATCATCGATTATTCAATAAGTCAGCTTTAGACTGACACTATTAATCATCGTTCAACTGTTGCCGGAAATAGGTGATGCAAATCGAGAAGAAGAGTGATTTGACAAGCATTTCAAGGTGATTGAAATGCACACTCCAATGTGATTGCGATCAACTGAAAATGTGACAGAAATCACATGAAGCTCGGAGGAAATCCAGTCGCTTTGAAAATTCTCTGCTAGTTCTTTGAACTAGCGGCATGCTGTCGGTTCGCTGACTTTTCGCTGATTATGTGAATTAGCGGAGTCCTCACGGGAAGTCATCAATAACCTCTGGCATGTTCATCAAGGCCAAAATCCTTTGCTGTAAAGGATTGAGTGGAGTGATTTCAGAAATACTGTTGGGCAAATGATAAAGCGTAATATTGCGAAAGACTCGCAACATTTGTTCCGCCGATGGTCGTTCTGTGGCGCGATCAGGGGTAAAGCCGGTAGTTTACCCCGCCTTAATCGGTGGAACCCATTTTCCGTTTGCCATTGTCCTCGATAATAGACATCTCCAAAATAGAAATTCTGTTATAAGGTGGAGATGAAAAATACCTTTTGTGTGTTCTACCAACATGAGCTTTATATCAGATTATATTGATCAGAATCCTCAAGAAAC
>JAKSDM010000921.1 GCA_022360135.1 Pseudanabaenales cyanobacterium
GCCCGATCAATCAGCCCCAGTCTGACGGCGGTGAAAGCTCGGTGCAGCGCCACGGCGAATCCAGCACAGGTGGCGTTAACCATCTCACTGGGTCCGGCAAAATCAAAATGATACGAGATCCGGTTGGCGATCATGCTGTCGGCCTGGCTAAGCCCCATTGTTGGAACGAAGCCTTCCTTCACCATCAACTGCGCATATTCGTTGGATTCGCAGCCGATAAACACGCCTGTAGCGCTTTTCTTGAGGGCCTCGGGATTCAGTCCGGCGTCTTCCAGGCTTTGCCACGCAGACATCAGCAACAACCTTTGGCGAGGATCCATCTCGTCGGCTTCGATAGGCAGGATGCCGAATAGTCCAGCATCGAAAGAAGCGACGTCTGGAATAAAGCCGCCGCGTTGCCGCCGCATGAACGCTGCCTGCTCTCCGTCGGCGTCGTAATGAATCATCAGGTCCAGTCGGTCGTCGGCAATACTCGTAATCAGAGGTTTATCTTGATCAATGTGCTTGAAGAACGAAGCTACACTCATGCAGCCAGGAAAATAGCCGGACAAACCGGTCACGACGACAGGGTCGGCTGCCGTCGTAACAGGAGCTTCCCGCCTGTCGATGTTGGCTTCTTCTTTCCTGTCCTTTATCCATGTCCGAATCCATGCCAATCTTTCTGTTTCACCCTGCATGACTTAGCCCGCTAGATTCTCTGTTTTGGTTTACCAGTTCCTTCACGTGCTCGAGTGATTGCTTCACCGCGCTGTATTCGACGCCGAAGTCCTGCAGCAATGCGATGTCGTTCACCCCGATGGCGATCGCCTTGTCGATCTGTTGTTGACAATCCGCCAACGGACCAAAAATGCCGCCCGTTCGGAAATACCGGGCGTAAGAATAATCAATGATTTTGGCGATTTCCGAATCGTCAAAGTGTTGATCTAACGCTTTCATCTGAGGCGCAACACTGCTGGCGATATACTCCTTGAACGGCTCAGCAACAACGTGTTGGACCCAGTCCATATCCGGATGGACAAAGGTATGCATCAGCAGCGACACGATTCCAGTTTCCGGGTCGAACCCTGCAGCAGCGCGCGCCTTGCGATAGAGGTCGATCTTTTTGCCCAGCGCATTCAAATTGTCGGGCAGTAGC
>JAKSDM010000701.1 GCA_022360135.1 Pseudanabaenales cyanobacterium
CTCAGCGGGTGTCTCAACTCCATGATCGATGGCATTGCGGACTAGGTGCAGCAAAGAGTCTTTGATTTCTTCAAGGATACGTTTGTCGACGGTTATTTCTCCCCCTTCAATCCTTAACTCTACCTGCTTGGATTGCTGTTTAGCTAAATCTTGCACTAAGTGGGGAAATAACTCAAAGATATTAGAGAGGGGGCACAGCCGTAGGGCGTCAATTTGTTCCCTCAGATCCTCAGCAATCAAGCCAAGTTTGGCGCTGTTTGCCTGAGCTGAGATTCTGAAGGTAGCGATCAGGTTTTCTAGTTGTTCTTCGTGGGGATTGGGGCTTAATGCGGTTGAGGATTGCGCCTGGCTTCTATTGGTTCTTCCCTTTTCCAACAAGACCGCTATCTGCTCAAGTTGGGCAGTCGCCTGGGCAATTTGGATTCGAGTAACAGCAAGTTCTTCAACTGGGAGCATAAGAGCGTCGAGTTCGCCTGGTTGAACCCAAATAGCGTTGACGGGGCAGGGGTTATCCACCTTCAGGGCAGGGGGCGACGATTGAGGAGGCGCCGCTTCAGCAGATAGAAAGGGAGCCTCAAATTGTTTTTCCCCCGCTATTGAAACTGGAACAGCCGCCCCGCAGGGGTTAAACTCCTGTGGGGCATCCTCACCGTTGGCTGCACTGGTGACGGCTTCGCTCACCAACTGAGAGATCGCAGCTAATCCTAGATAAAGGGAATTGCTCAGTGCTGGAGTTAAGGCCATCTGCCGAACTTGAAGACCGACTAGAATGGCTTCGAAGTTATGCATGAGGATTTCGACCGCGTTGATTCCGACACTTCTGGAATCGCCTTTAAGGCTGTGGGCCTGACGTAGTAGCTCCGCCAATATGGCGTCGTCGTCTGGATGCTTTTCTAGCTGCGCTAAACCGGCCTCTAGCTTCTGCAATCGCCCGGCGCTAATATTTTTGTAGATCTCTCGGAGTTCTGCGTCTTCGCTGATGGCAGGGGCAGATTGCAGCAGTGCGTCGATTTTGGCGACAATGGGTTGCTCTGGCGATTCTTCAACAGCCGCCATCAACGATTCAGCAAAGGTCTGAGGGACAGTCTCCGAGGTCACCTCATCTGGAGCCGCTACATTCGTCCATTGCTCCATTGCTTTTAAGGCTTCATACAGATGGGCGCAAAGCTCGATAGATAAAACGAGTCCTTTACGCTGGACTCTATTCAGCACGTTTTCGAATTGCTGGGCAAGGGTGACCATCGTCTCTAATCCCACCTGTCTGGAATCACTTTTAAGACTATGGATATCCTGTAGCAACTCACTTAAGACGGCTTCATCATCGACAAACGTTGCTAAATGCAAGAGACCTGATTCCAGTTTTTGTAATCGCCTTTGGTTGGTCGCTTTATAAATCTTGAGAAGTTCTGCATCTGGAATCTCTTGAGCTGGAATCTCTTGAGCTGGAATC
>JAKSDM010001782.1 GCA_022360135.1 Pseudanabaenales cyanobacterium
AGCACAATCTGTCAGGTTTATGGTCTCTTCGGATTTCGCAAAAGGATCGTGTGGTTTATAAGTTTGACGATGATTACTTTTACATCTTCGCTATTGGCGGGCATTACGATACATTTTG
This sequence comes from Pseudanabaenales cyanobacterium, assembly GCA_022360135.1. GTDB lineage: Bacteria > Cyanobacteriota > Cyanobacteriia > Phormidesmidales > Phormidesmidaceae > JAKSDM01. The sequence continues at coordinate 119 of JAKSDM010001782.1, forward strand.
ATTGGAATATAGATACTGGTTGCGATCGCGCCTCTTGCGTTGAGATAGCAGTGCTGCAAAGTGCTGTTGCGGCCCCTGACCTTAGGCGTTAGGCCACCGCAAAACCATTGTGCCGCCGTATTTTGGGATGACGGAAACCGAGGACTATATCTTCTCTAGAAACGCCTGCTGTCATTAAATCAGTGGCGATACCTTCTTCGGTATCATCGAATTGAATCCAGACTTTATCGCCAATCAAGCTGATGTGAATCGGTGCTCTGCCAGTGAGATCGCCACTCTTACAAAGCGGTGCGCTTCCTCCCTGACGATCGCGACTCTTATGTTGAGATAGCATTTCTGTAAAGTGCGATCGCGGCTTCCTCAATGCAGTTATTGATTTTCCACCGAATCAAATTTGGCTTTCAGATTGGCAGATACAACACAACATTTTTCCATTCTGATTGTTGACTACAATCAACCAGCAATGACAACTCATCGATGGCCTGTCGAATAGGCATTCGATCATTGACCACAAACATTCCTGCCATCAGTTCTCCTCTAACCAGCCGATTGTAAGCAAAGTCTGGCATCGTTGCCCGATCATGCGTGAGAAGAATACGCTCATTGCTTGCCGCCCAGGCTAAGATTGCTGGATCGTCTACTTCTCTCAAACCAACATCTTGAACTCGAAGTAGATCGAGATTGGGTTGACGCAAAAATAGTCCTCGAACAAGATCGCCATTGAAGTTTTCATCACTTAGCAATCTCAGCATAATCGGTGCTACTGATTCTGCTGAGATAGTAAACGAGTACGAATTAGGCTTAGATCAGGCTGAACACTGGATAACCGTTGCTGTACTGATTCAGCTAACTGCTCTCTCTGAGTTAAGTATGCTTCTATAGCTTCTTGATGTCGCAGATAGTAGCCGATTGTGTTGTAAACATCGGATAAGGATAGAGTGGAATATCGTTGAACAATAGACTCTGGGGACGCGCCATCTTGAAATGCTCGAATTACAGTCTCCAGTAGGACTCTTGAATTTCCAATTCGCACTGCTCCGGTTTCATCTTGGCGGAGAGGAGGGGTCTCACGCTCTAAGACAAGACTCATATTTTAAGAACCCCTATCTCAGGTACAGAATGATCGTAACTCAACTCAATATATTTGTTTTCTACAGGTATAGAATTTAACAGACTGCCAAGACCTCGTGTAAAATTCAGCGCCGCCCTCCA
>JAKSDM010001480.1 GCA_022360135.1 Pseudanabaenales cyanobacterium
GTTTGCCCGTTGACCAGACCATGGCTGAGTAATCATTGAATCACTCCCAATTATTCATCATCTAGTACTTCAATCAGCAAATCTACCTGCTGTCGTTTCTGATTCAAGAACGCTTCACACTGCTGCAATTGCTCCACCGCCGTCGTAAACCGATCAAACACATCAGCCAACCGCAGTTCACCCGTTTCCAGTTGACTTACGATCGCCTCAACCTGAGCGACCGTCGCCTCATAACTCCAGTCGGGCGGCAAGGAGGGCGCCTTGCCCTCAGATGGACTGACTTTAGAATTAATCGAATGGGTTTTAGACCGAAGAGAGTCACTCATAAGCCCTGGGGGAAGTATCCGCTTGGTTGAGTATATCTTTGTTGGGTATCACTTCTATAATTTGCGCCTTGACTTCGCCTTGGCCAAACTGTACCTGCACCGTTTGACCCATCGTCAACTCACTAGCCGCGTAAGTAATCTCGCCGGTTTCCTGGCGGACGACCGCATAACCGCGTCGCAACACGGCCTCAGGATCCAGCGTAGCCAGCTTATGGTGGAGTAATTGGCAGTGCTGATTCGCCTGCTGAAACCGCTGCATAACGCTCTGAACCAGTTTTTGTTTGAGCCAATCAGCAGACTGAATTTCCTGTTGAATTTGGCGATCTAGCCGTAGGCGTTGGAGCCGACTGCGCAACAGTTGGGTTTGGTCTTGGGCAGTGAGTAAGTATTGACTAACCTGGTCCAGTAGCGCCGCCGCCCGCCCGTGGTGCTCAGCATACAGTTCTGTTAGCGCCGGGATTGCCTGCTCGGCTGCAGCCGTGGGAGTATGGGCGCAAACATCGGCCGCCAAGTCCGCCAGAGATTCATCCCGCTGATGTCCGATACCGGCCACAACCGGAATCGGGCAAGTTGCGATGGCTCGCACCACGCGCTCATCATTGAAGCAGTCCAGATCCTCAACCGCCCCGCCGCCCCGAGAGAGGATCAGCAGCTCGGCTCGGCCATCTCGCACCACTCGATCAATCGCCTGGGCGATCGACTCAGCCGCCTGCTCCCCCTGCACAGTCGCGGCGGACAGCAACACCTGCAGTCCCGGATGACGTTGCCTCAGAGTGCGTTGGATATCTCCCCAGGCCGCTGCTTGGGCAGACGTGACAACGGCAAGGGTTTGAGCATAGGACGGCAACGGTCGTTTGCGTTCTGGAGCGAACAATCCTTCCGCCGCTAAGCGATCGCGCAATTGACGATGCCGCAATGCGCGTAAGCCTTCCCCGGCGGGTAGTATTTGCCAGACAACGAGTTGGTAGCTGCCGCGTTGAGCATAGAGTCGAATCTGTCCCAGAACCGTCACTTGCTCACCCACATCAGGCAGCGTCGTCAATTGGCCGATCAGATTGCGCCAGACGATACAGCTGATGGAGGCTTTACCCTTGGGATCTTGCAGGGTGAAGAAGCATCCACTGGGACGCTGATTGGCGCTAGATATCTCTCCTGTCACCCATACCTTTCGAAGTTGATCATCTTCCTCCAGCAATGCCTTGATGTAATCAGTCAACCCCTCAACGCTCAGGGCAAAGCTGGAAGTTAAAGGGCCGGTTACAGGAAGATTCATCAGTCAGTGAAAGGGGGTGGGGGGTAGGGTGGGGGGAAAGTCAGGGATGAGTCATGCGTAATGCTTCATTCACTCAAAAATCATCATACCCCTGAAATCAGTACATATGTATAGAATGATTCTTGTCAAACCCTAATAGCGGTTGTAATTTGCATGGACTACACCCTACACCCTCTACACCCTACACCCTACACCCTCCCTTCACTGAAAGGTATTCTCCCTCCCTAAGCGGACATTACTGGCGCATCTGTTCACTATTGAGGATTTAATCAACACACAAAAAATGCAGCAGCTCTCGGTTTACGGTCTGAGGAACTTCCTGCTGAATCCAATGACCACACTGAGAGACTCGTTTCAATTCAAAAGGCGCTGAAACAAATTTCTCAATCCCTTCTACCATTCCCTGACCTAAGAGGGTGTCCTCTTCTCCCCACAATACCAGGGTCGGCGCAGTCACCGGTTTGAGCAGGCGGTTCGAATGACGACCCCAGAATTGCCCAGAGAGAAATTGGCGATAGTAATTCATAGCAGCTGCGATCGCGCCCGGTTTTCGCAGGGCTGCCTGGTAAAGCTCCGTATCTTGAGTTGTAAACGCGCCCTTGCGAATCGCCTGCCTTTGAAAGCGATTTGTGACCAGATCCCGTAGATTATTCTGGATCAGCCACTCGGGTAATCCTGGAATTTGTAGCGCCAAGAGATAGATGCTCCAGCGGAGCTGATCTAAATTGCTAAAGAATTCCTGACGAAATCGGTGAGGATGAGGGGCGTTTAAGATCACTAAACGCCTCAGAGTCTGCGGACATCTTTGGGCTAGACGCCAGGCAATAGTTCCTCCCCAGTCATGACCAACCACATGGGCCTGTGAATACCCCAAGCCTTTAATCAAACCCTGAATATCTTGACTCAACGTATCTAAGTCGTAGCCATTGCTCGGTTTTTCTGAGTCATTATATCCACGCAAATCGGGAGCGACAACTTTGAAGTGACGAGCCAAAGCTGGAATTTGACGCCGCCAAGAATACCAAAACTCCAGAAAACCATGCAGCAAAACGACTAATTCACCGTCGCCTTGGGTGACACAGTGGAGGCGAACTTGGTTGGTTTCAACAAATTGGTGTTGCCATCCAGTTTTTATGGCAAGCATAGAGTTATCTAGAAATGAACATTCTCAGCGCTGCGATCTAGGGTCAGGTGCCGCTAAAAGCCAGAGCCAGCCTCAATTACTGAGCAATCTTCAGAGAATAGCCGATAAGATCAGGATTTTATTCGAGCAAGACTTGACTTTTATTGATGTAACTTATTGGCGCAACCAGGAACGCTGCGATAGGAAGGAGCTTAGAAATCAAGTCCTACTCTAGGAATACACATATCCCAATGTGATATAAGATACAATGTATAATACAATAATGGCTGTAATTGCTGAATAGCCCAATTTATCAGATGACCAAAGCTGTTTAACAACTGGATAGTCACAAGCGCAGCCAACAAGTTACAGAGAAAGTGGCTAAGCTTGCTGTACAGTCGTTAACGGGTAGTCTAACGGTTTAATCTGATACTTAATTAGATTGGCTAATTCTTGAAGTTGGCTGATCGCTTCAGCCCCTTCTAACTTCATGAGTTCGCGATCATCTCGCATCTCAGTCCAAGTAATCCCATAGTCAGACACCAGAAAGCGAATCAAGTGGTTACCGCCTAAGCTAACCATGAAAGATGCGCTATTCATCTGTCCGCCACAGGTGTAACAAGAAGCCAAATACCCCCTATTCTCTAGCACGGTGGCTAAAGCCTGGAGATTCATGACTAAATCTTGAACGAATTGGCGGTGCTGCTCCGCGAGTCTGACGAACATACTTGTCCTCCTCATCACCATACTTTACATTGTAAGGCTTCCTTTAATAATTTCTTAATTATCTTTAAGGAGACATCTAGTTGAATGACCCACTTTCTGGTCCTCATGATTTATCAAACGAGTGAGTAAAAAGCAATCTGTCTTTAGTTTTAGCCCACGAACTAAATTGTAGGCCGTTTAAGCCAGTATACTTTAACAACTCCTCAAGAACTTGAGCGAATGATGTTGTCAAACGACTTCCCATAAGCCTAGCCAAGGCCCCAGGAAACGGATGGTAAACCATGATACAAGAGCGACGATGATACCAATCCAGGCCCCTCGATTCGCCCATCGATAAAACGTGAGGAGTTGGGATTTAGTAATTGGCAGCCAAGGAAAAATAGGACTTTCTTTCCCATATTGCTCTCCTAAGAGTTCTTGGCGACGTTTGGATTCCCCCATCTTTCAAATCCTCTGAAAAACTAAAATATTATATAGAGCGCTTCAATTGTGAGTTTAATACATCTTAGTCCAGTACTTTACACTGTGAGTCGTTAAACCAGTTCACGTCAATGTAATTGGTGCGGGCGGCGGGGCTCAAAGCAGATAGGATCTGACGACCATAGCTGCGGTAATTTACCCGATTATCCAGCAGAGCGACGATTCCTTGAGCATTCCTAACGGGTGCGATCGCCCGCTGTAGCTCACTTAAGGCTTCCGGTAACAGGTACAGCCGGAACCAATCCTGTCTTCGCCGCTTATAGTGAGCAACTCGACTGGCCACAAGCGGGTTTTCCAAGGACGGAATCGGAAGTGTTGCAATAATTAACAACTGAGGTGCTGGAAAAACACCCTGATGGTCTCGCCAAAATTCCCAACCCGTCACCAAAATCCCATTATCATCAGGACAAGTTTTTTCAACCTGCACCCGTGACCCAAATTCCGCAGCTAGCATTGAGCCGACTTGAGCTTTCAGGGGCATATCTCCCACTACCACAACGGTGGGTCCCTGGATCGGAGCGCCTGCTGTCAGCAGGGCATGAATCTCCTGCATCAGTGCAGCTTGAAATTCGCTGGTGTTGGGCATCGGCAAGTGATCAGGCAAATAAAGCTGAATCACCTCTTGCTGACGGTCTAGTGAGAATTTTAAGCAGGTTAAGTCGCCCAGCCCTAAGCGTTGACGATATACCGGCGCTTTCACCTCTTGATCGATAGCTGCGCCGATTAGCACCAAGGGTTGCTGCGGCCATATTTGAGATAGGGTTGAGGCAATTTCTATGGGACCGCAATGAAGGCTAAACTGGCCTTGGCGACGGGCGATTGTCGCCCAGATGAGCTTCTCTGCCTGGTGAAAGCATCGCCAAAACTGACGCCATTGCTCAGGCATCCCTGAGTTAGCCAGGATTAATCCTGAGTCATCGGATTGGAGTCCTTCATAGAGATCGCTCAAAGTCTGCTGCTCTGGACCATCAACCAAATGGCAGTTGTAAGGATTGGTTGGATGTTGGAACACGGCCCGGGTCAGTTTTACCCGAATATCTCGAATCAGGTTTTGGTGGCCAGGATAAGCCAACATCAGGGTATCCCAGTCCAGTCCACCAATCTCTGCGGTCAGTTGCTTTCGCACCCAAGCTTCCAAATCGTCCACCCCATCCAACAGGGTCGGCACGCCATCCGGAAAACGGCTCTGAGTGGTTAGCCGATCGGCGAGCCATGCCTGGGGAGATGTTAACAAGAGCCCCTTAAATTCTGGATCGGGCCAGTGATCGCTGACATGAACTGGCTTCAGGATTGGCATCCACTGCCGCAGCCGAGGAATTTCCACCATCAGCACCCGTTGACGCATCGTCTCAGGCAATACCAAAACAACCGGCTCCGGCCATAGCAAGACAGGCATTAGATAGCTCAACCGATACCGTCCGTGATAAGCAGAAGAGCTACCCGCTTGGATTAAGGCGCTGCGCCCCAAGCGCAGCGCTCTGGCGACCAGGCGCGCCATGGTCAAATGGTGGGGCCAGTAAGGCTCCCCCTGCTCCCGCAAAAACGCTCGCAGTCGCTGATGAACTTCCGCCTCAATCACAGGTCTGTTGCTCAGAAGTACAGCACAATGACCTTCATTGTGACACAAGCCCATGGTTTCCCCCAGTGACGACACTCACCAAAGCCGGTGTAAGGGCTGAAAAAGATAGATTGAGCCGGAATTTTCGAGCTGAAGCAGCGCCCCTTTGCCAGTACTATATCCATGTTTAGAATGGGATAAAGTTGGCGTATGAATGTTGGGATCATTGGCTTGGGACTGATTGGCGGCTCCTTGGGGCTCGATCTCCGCCAGTTAGGTCATCGAGTTTTAGGCGTTAGCCGACGCCCCCATATCTGCGAGGCGGCGATCGCTCGCAAGGTGGTCGACGAAGCCAGCTTAGATCTAACCCTGATGGCGACGGCTGATGTGATCTTTGTCTGTACCCCGATCGCCGTGATTGAAGCAACTGTCGAGCAACTCTCTCCCCATTTATCTGAACAAACCATCGTCACTGATGTCGGTTCGGTTAAGGAAACTGTAGTGAGAGCCGCCGCTCGCCACTGGCCTAATTTTGTCGGCGGACATCCCATGGCTGGTAAAGCAGACGCCGGACTCGAAGCGGCGGAAGCGGGCCTATTCGCCCAATGCGCCTATGTCTTGACGCCGCTTGAGACAACTCCGCCAACCTCATTGGCGACGGTGGCTCAGATCGCACAGTCTCTCCAAGCCCATGTTTATCAATGCTCTCCCAAAGCCCATGACAGAGCTGTAGCCTGGATCTCCCACTTACCTGTGATGGTTAGTTCGAGTCTGATTCAGGCCTGTTTGAGCGAACCTGACGCCACGATTCTGGAATTGGCGAAAAACCTGGCGAGTTCTGGCTTCCGGGATACCAGTAGAGTGGGAGGCGGAAATCCTGAGCTCGGGATCATGATGGCTCAATACAATCGAGAGGCAGTCTTGGGCGCGCTACAGAGGTATCGTCATATACTCGACCAAATGATCGAGCAGATTGACAAGCAAAATTGGGCTCAGTTAAGCCAATGGTTACAGCAAACTCAACGAACTCGACCTGAATTTATGCAGTCACCACCGGTTCCTGATAAAGCAGAACCGTGAAGGTGACCGTAGAGCCCAACCCCTCTCCCATACTGATAAACTGCACAACCCCTCCCATCGCCTCCACCAGTTTTTGAGAAATGGCTAACCCTAGGCCGGTGCCTCCGTATTGGCGAGTTCGTTCGCCATCGACTTGGCTAAATGTTTGGAAGAGTCTATCCTGCTTCTCTAGGGAGACGCCAATCCCCGTATCGGCCACGCTGATTTTGATCACGCCAGGCCAATCCTGATCCTGAAAGACGACTTTTTGAGATTTCACTTCGGCGCTAATGCTAATCCCCCCCTCTTGGGTGAATTTGATGGCGTTCCCCACCAAGTTCAGCATGACTTGCAGCAGCCGCTGATAATTGGCATTGAGGATGATCTGATCACGGGTAGCTGGCATCAAAATGTCGAAACCAAGCCCTTTCTGTTCTGCCTGTGGACGAGTGAAGTTTTCCACCTCTGTGAACAATTCCTTAAGCTTGACGGGCCCCATATCAATCTGCATCTTACCCGCTTCAATCTTGGCGATATCCAAGACATCGTTGATTAGATTTAGCAGATGTAGGGCTGATTTATGAGCTTCCTGGATAAAATCTTCCTGTTCTTTGGGATTATCCGCCATCCCATCCAGCACCAGCTTCAGAAAACCAATCATGCCATTAAGCGGCGTCCGAAGTTCGTGGGAGGTATTAGCCAAAAATTCGCTCTTAAGTCGAGAGGCTTCTTCTGCTTGTTTGCGAGCCTCCTCTGCTTGTTTGCGGGCTTCCTCAAACTCACGGTGCTTTTTCAGCAGAGTGTCATTAACCCGTTGCAGCTCGATCGCCAAAGCCTGACTCTCACCAAACAAAGTGGCATGGGCGATCGCCGTACCCACTTGATCCGCCAATTCACTCACCAAGGCAATTTCAGTTGAACTCCACTGGCGAGACTGGTCCTGTTGAAGCACAATTAGACCATTGGGCTGATCCTGGTAAAATGTGGCGGCTGCAAGGACCGTTTGAGGTTGCTCAGGGCCGTCGTTGGCAGGGAAAATTTCGACTACAGGTTGTAAGGTCGTGAGCGCCTGATTTAAGTACGACATTGTAGCTAAATCCAGCGTTGCGCCGACATAGGCATTACCTGGATTTTGACGGTACTCAGCCGCTACCGTTATCTGAGTATTGCCTGCCTGATAGGGACAAATCAAACAGCGATTTACCTTGAACATCACCCCAAGGCCATCCACTGTCTGCTGCCAAATCGTATCGAGGTCTAGGGTGCGGCGAATATTCCAGGCAAGTTCGGTGAGTAGGGCGTCATCGCTCTCGCTTGAGGCGTTTCGGCCAGAAACTAGGGTTTCCTTCTGACCCAACTGTTCTCCCTGCTTTAAGGTGGTTAGGCCAGACTGAATCTGGTTGTTGTCCACCTCTGCCGACATGTCTGATGAAGATTGGGGAATGGCAGGACGAGTCATTCGCCTAAGACCAAAAAATTGACTAAAAAAATATAAAATTAGCGGCGGGGTTTATCTAGCATTAAGATGCAAAGGGAATAGAGATGGCAAACGTTGCGTTAAGCTGTCTAAAGAAGCCTAATCTTAATCTCAAACCTGACACCCCGAACGGCCACTCATTTAAATCGGACAAAAATAAATCGGACAAAAAGAGTAAACTAAATTTTCTGACTCATATCAGGAGATTCGTAGAACTATATCAAGGATTCCCTTAATCACCAAGGATCTACGGTTAATCATTCCACTCGCCTCGAGGGGGCACCGGTGGATTTTGGGCTAGAGGCCGAGTCAAATCGTTATCTCGACTGGCTCCTCCCCGTAACCACTGCCTCACCGCCACTTCGATCACCTTACTGGGATCACTGGTAAGATGTTGAATCTGATCTAACAGTTCGGGATCGAGGCGAACCACAATCTCCACTTTATCTGATTTTTCTATTGGCCTGGAGGTTTCGCCCGCAGCAATACTTTGATTCGTCATAATCCAAGAGAGTCTAAATAGCTAAGATTTATAGCTTGAGATTCGTAAACGGGTGTCTGGTTGAAATATTCAGACCAAAAGGCTTTGAGAAGCTATAAGGGCTGGAATCAATTGCCTCTAATTCTGTATTCCCCCCATTTCTGTATTCTACGATCCAGATTTCGGGATGAGTAGTTAAGTACATGTTTAGATCCTGCGACATTTAGAGCAAGTATTACAATAATTTAAGCCTTATCGCTGGCGCCGCTAAGTATCTTATTCATGACTGATGTACCTGTTTCCCGAATCCGCAATTTTTCGATTATTGCCCATATTGACCATGGTAAATCCACCTTGGCTGATCGGCTGCTGCAAAAGACAGGCGCAGTTAGCGATCGAGATATGAAGCAACAGTTCCTGGACACGATGGACTTAGAGCGGGAACGAGGCATCACCATCAAATTGCAGGCCGCCCGCATGAACTATGCCGCTGAAGATGGTCAGCAGTATGTCCTAAACCTGATCGATACTCCCGGACATGTCGACTTCTCCTACGAGGTTTCGCGTTCCTTAGCCGCCTGCGAAGGCGCTCTACTGGTGGTTGACGCCTCCCAAGGAGTAGAGGCGCAAACCTTAGCCAATGTCTATCTGGCGTTGGAGCACAATTTGGAAATCATTCCGGTGCTGAATAAAATTGATTTGCCGGGGGCTGAGCCTGATCGGGTCAAGCAGGAAATTGAAGAAATTGTCGGTCTGGACTGTAGCAACGCCATTCTGGCTTCGGCCAAGGAAGGATTAGGCATTGATGAAATCTTAGAGGCCATTGTATATTTAGTGCCTCCGCCCCAAGACACAGTCGATAGCGCCCTCAGGGCGCTGATCTTTGATAGTTATTACGATAGCTATCGAGGGGTGATCGTCTACTTTCGAGTGATGGACGGCGCCGTGCGGAAGGGCGATCGCGTCCGTCTTATGGCTTCAGGTAAGGAATATGAAATCGATGAATTGGGCGTCCTGTCGCCCTACCAAATCCAGGTGGACGAATTGCATGCGGGAGAAGTGGGATACTTTGCGGCGGCCATCAAGTCGGTTGAAGACGCCCGGGTTGGCGATACGATTACGCTGGTCAAACCTGCCGCAGCAGACCCCTTGCCGGGTTATGTAGAAGCTAAGCCAATGGTGTTTTGCGGTCTCTTCCCGACTGACTCTGATCAGTTTGAGGATTTGCGGGAAGCGCTAGAGAAGCTCCGCCTCAATGATGCGGCCTTGCACTATGAGCCAGAAAACTCCAGCGCCATGGGGTTCGGTTTTCGGTGTGGGTTTTTGGGGCTCTTGCATATGGAAATTGTGCAGGAGCGTTTAGAGCGGGAGTATAACCTAGACCTGATTACGACTGCTCCTTCGGTGATTTATCGAATCACCACGATTGCGGCGGATGTCCTGGAAATCGATAATCCCAGCACCCTGCCTCCGCCTCAAGAACGGCAAAAAATTGAAGAACCTTATGTTCAAGTGGACATGATTACGCCGGAAGAATTTGTCGGTCCCCTGATGGAACTCAGTCAGACTCGCCGGGGCGTGTTCAAAGATATGAAATACCTCACTCAGGGACGCACCACTTTGACCTATGAACTCCCCCTAGCCGAAGTGGTCACAGACTTTTTCGATCAGATGAAGTCGCGATCGCGGGGATACGCCAGTATGGAATACCATCTGATTGGATACCGGGAAAACCCACTGGTCAGGTTAGACTTTCTGATCAATGGCGATCCGGTTGATCCCTTAGCCACGATTGTTCATCGTGACAAGGCTTACTATGTCGGCAAAGCATTGGTCGAAAAACTTAAGGAACTGATCCCGCGCCATCAATTTAAGATTCCCTTGCAAGCTGCGATCGGAAGTCGAGTCGTTGCTAGCGAAAGTATTCCCGCTCTACGAAAAGATGTCCTGGCCAAATGCTACGGCGGAGATATTTCTCGTAAGAAGAAATTGCTGCAAAAGCAAGCCAAAGGGAAGAAACGTCTGAAATCAATTGGTACAGTCGATGTCCCTCAGGAAGCGTTTATGGCTGTTCTTCGCCTCTAGTCAGGCTCCATCCCATCCCTCCACCATGCCTGATAGCCATTCCGGATTTTTGGGTATTCCTTTAGAGAGCTTTGAAGTTTTAGTGAACTGGTAAAGTTCCCAACGGACGGCCTGCTAAATCTTTGTTACATTTTTCAACGCAGGTCTTAGGCTTAGCCCAGGGCAATCTAGCTGAGCAATTCCCTCATAGAGGCGTTTGACCAGATACTCTTAAACAATAGAGGTTCGTCTATCAAGCAGCTTACAGCTAAGGTTAGTGATGAATTCAAGTAATTTTCAGCTAATCGTCATTTAATTTCTAGGCCAATCCATGCCCTGAAAGGGTTTCAGCGCATAGTTCGGGCAACTTGAATACAGATTAGCTGACGACTGTGAATCTGTCCTTAGACATCGGTTAGGCCCGGTTAAATTTGCACAATATTTCTCTCTAATTGTCCCTAAAACCTTCGAATTATGAGAATTTTAGTCACAGGTGGCGCTGGCTTTATTGGGTCCCATCTTATCGATCGACTGATGGAAGCCGGACACGAGGTGATGTGCCTAGACAACTTTTACACTGGTCATAAGCGGA
>JAKSDM010001251.1 GCA_022360135.1 Pseudanabaenales cyanobacterium
GGGAGTTACCTGCTGAGCCTCTTCAATGCTGTTGAAACGACTGACATTGGTCGCTCCCAGAACGGTTACTCGATAGATGCGAACGCCATTGCCAACCCCTTCAGAGAAAGAGCGCTCAATGGTCAGAAATTCTCTGCTGTTAATGGCCAGGATATCTACTAAGCCGTTGGTGCTGAAGGCATCGGCAGGAATGGGCTCCGCTGCAACTGGATCAACCTTATAAACCAACTCGAGGTTAGGTCTGCTATGGCGAATTGAAAAGCTTAACCATCGGGAGGGGCTTCCCTCTGTTACTGACGCCTCAGGACCATCTTGAATCAAGGCGTTTTCAGTAGCCGTTATCAGCTGTTTTCCACCAAAAGCGAAGGTTAAGCTTTCAAACGCTAGGTTGTTACGAATACCATTACTGTCATCTGCTGTAGGCAAATACTTTTGAGGCGGTGCAAACTCACGAATGAATTCCCCATCCAGCGTCATCTCCCGAATGAAAGGAGCTACGAGCGCATTGGCGTCTCCCTCACTTGTCCAGTAAAGAGTCTCTGTATCCGGATCGAGGCGGATAGCTTCGGGGTCAACGCTGCTAGGAGCAAAGGGATTACCTGTTTCATCTAGAATGGTGGCGACATCGATGAAAATCACATCGCCATCTGCTAGAGAGCCATCGGACAGGTCAATAGTCAACGTATAGAAGCGGGCGTCATTGATATTTGAGCGATCGTCGCTGATGGCATAGTAAATATCATTCTCAATATCGTAATCAATGCCAGATAAACCGCCTACCTCAGTGTTTTCAAAGGAAAAGCCAGTTGCAAAAGTTGTCTCGCCGATAAACTCAAGCCCTGCCGCCTCAATCTGATTGGCTTCAAAGCGATCGCTGCTTTCATCCACCATACCCCCCAGCGGAACCAGGATGGAAGCTGCACACGCCAACATGGAAAACTGCCGCATAAAATTCAAAACCCTAGTCTCCTAGCAATAACAACGAGTACTTGATCCCAGTGGCTATGACCGGTAAAAAACTGGAAATGCCTATTATCCTTAGGTGTCTAACATTTGATCGCCTTTCTTCTTGATGTGTGGTGATGAATCGCTAGGGTTGCACCAAAAAAATTCTCAACTGCTATATTTAGCAACTAGATATTAAAACCAGTTCAAGGACGGTTAAACGTCGGGCAAAAAGTTAACTGACGCTACAGATTTTTACTTTCCGCTAACCATGCTCAAACTCCTCCATCTCTCCGATATCCATATGGGCAGTGGGTTCTCCCACGGGCGAATTAATCCAGAAACAGGATTGAATACCAGGTTGGAGGATTTTGTGGCGACCTTGGGACAGTGTATTGATCGCGCCATTGAGGAACCGGTCGATCTGGTGCTGTTTGGCGGGGACGCCTTCCCCGACGCCACCCCGACGCCCATCGTGCAGCAGGCTTTCGCCAGCCAGTTTCGGCGTTTGGTGGACGCTGAAATTCCCACCGTCCTGCTGGTGGGCAACCATGACCAGCATTCCCAGGGACAGGGGGGAGCAAGTTTGTGTATTTATCGCACACTGGGGGTGCCGGGGTTTGTTGTGGGCGATCGCTTAGAAACTCATCGGATTAACACCCGCAAGGGGTTGGTTCAAGTGGTGACACTGCCCTGGCTAACCCCCTCCACCTTGTTAACCCGGCCTGACACTAAAGGACTTTCTATGGCGGA
>JAKSDM010000821.1 GCA_022360135.1 Pseudanabaenales cyanobacterium
ACTCCCTGTATTATTCTGAGTTTCTGTCTTAGATTGACAATTTATAAATCGTAAAAATTTGCAAATTCTTAATGAAGACATAATTCCTGTATTTATGTCCGACAGTTATGTCTAAAAAAGAAGCTTAGAAGCTTGAATTGGCTCAATTCTCCGATATAGAGTAGAACCATGATTAGATGCCAAAACTAATCTCAAAAACCAAAAATTCTAAGGAGACTTTGGACATGACTAACATTAAAATCTCTAATTTAAAGCCCGCAGGTTCTGCTCTGTTTTCTGATTCCGAAAGCTTCATGGGCTGCATGAGAGATTTGTCGGAAGATGAACTCAAGATTACAGGCGGCAGGCATCACAAGGATGAGGAAGACCATAGCAGCAGCGGCAGCAGTAGTAGTAGCCACAGCAGCAGTTCTAGCTGACCCTTTCTCTGTTAATTTTGATAAGTCCTGACCGGATTTAGGGTTTAAGCTTTCGATTATAGGCGCTCATGGGAGATTGTATAGCAATCCTAGATGATTTGTAAATGAAAAAGGCTTTTTGGAGCCTTGCAATCGCTATTTGAAAATGATCCCCGTTGCATAGGATTTACGACTGATTTAGGACTGCTATAGTGTTTTTGTAAGGTATTTGACAGGACTTTGATTAATGATGAATCGGGTTTTTATCATCGGTGTATTGTCGATGTTAAAAACCCTGTTTTTATTAGATTGAGAATCACTCACAATAATAGTTAAAGTGAGCTTTATCGAGTAATGCTCAAGGGAATTCTGAAGTATGGTATTTTTACTAAGCTCCCACAATGTTTTTGAGTATCTAATTGAGCAAAGGATCTGTGACCCCAAGGAGCAATATCCCAGCCAGATTAAACCCAAAGACTGTAAAAACTTTAATTTGCTGGTCAGTTTTGCCAATGATCGTCATCTGTTGGTTAAGCAAGAGCGTCATGATAGTCAAGGGCGCACCCATGGAGAATTTTGGAACGAATGGCGAATTCAGCAGTTTTTACAAACGTTGCCAGCGCTGAGCCCCATTCGTTCACTGATATCGGAGGTGATTCATTTTGATCCAAGTCGTTCAATTATTGTTCTCAATTATCTCAATGACTATTGCGACTTAGCCGATTTCTATTACAAAGAGCAGCGCTTTCCCACGACGATCGCGGCTGCCGTCGGGGTGATGCTAGCTACAATCCATCGCACTACGCTAGAGCAGCAGGCTTACCAAGACTGCTTAAATCAGAATGGTCGAGAGACGTCCATTGACAAAGCGCCTAACTTACTTCGGGGGCTAGAACAAATTGGGCCTGAGATTTTTGGTCGGGTTTGCGCCGATGGGCTGAAGTTCTTTAGACTCTATCAGCGCTATGAAAGTCTGGGGCAGGCGATCTCAGAACTCAATGCGGCTTGGTCGCCCTGCTGTTTGATCCACTATGACCTGAGGCTAAGCAATCTCTTGCTGCACCTTGAGTGGGAGCAAGTCCGCTCAAGCGCAGAGCCATCCCATCCCCCGATGGTTCGACTGATTGATTGGGAGAAGTTCAAGTGGGGAGACCCGGCCTATGATTTAGGGACCCTGATCGCTGGCTATCTAAAACTGTGGCTGCGCAGTTTGGTGGTGAATAGCGCGATTGATGTGGAAACGGCGCTGCGTCTAGCCGAAACTCCCCTCGAACAGATCCAACCCTCTCTTGTTGCCTTGACTCAAGCCTATTTCGAACACTTTCCAACCATACTTGAGCGCCGCCCTGATTTTTTCAGACGACTCCTGCACTTTGCTGGTTTTCTCTTGATTAAGAAAATTTGGATCAAGATTGATTGCCGTAAACCTTTTGACAACAGAGGAATCTGCATGCTTCAGGCGGCCAAGACCTTGTTATGCTATCCGGAGCAATCAATCCCCGCTGTTTTTGGCGTAACCGCATCTGAACTCATAACGCCTAGCCTGGTTACCGCCTGAGTATTTTTAGTTTTAAAGGCTTATGGCGATTTTGGATTTTGGATTTTGGATTTTGGATTGCGAAATTCTGGCTGTCAGACGATTTTGGGGTAATCATTTGTAGCCTCGCTGAAGCAAAAGGGATGAGATTATGCAATTGCTGGATACACTACAAAGTCAACGGTCTGATGTTTCTGTGGTTAGACTGCTGGAGGCTTTGGCAGACATCGTTCACAACGTTCAGATTGCCTCTAACTTCTGTATTCATCACCCGGATTACAGAAGTATGGAACTCCGGGCAGAGCGGGTAGAACGCTTGCAGCAACTTTCTATGGACCTGCAAAATCAGTATCTCAACCTGCAACTGCAGAGTTTCCTCTACACCCTCTATTACAACGGCTCCTATCAACCTTCCTCTGTTACTGAAGCTGATTCAGTCAGTTCCCCACCGTCGAAAACGATAGAGAACAATACCGTCAAAGGGTTAAACCTGAGGTTTTACGAGGCGTTGCATGACAGCAATAGTGGCGAAGGGTACTTTGATCCCGGTTGGTTGGTATTGGGGCGGGAGCATGATGGCAGCCTTGCAGTGCAAAAGGATGGTCTGACCCTACATATTCAGTGTGTGAGCGACTCTTCTGGCAAACAGACTTGTGATTCACAGTTGGTGGGAGAATCTGCCGCCATAGGCGGCCTCATCGCAGTTCGCATGCCCCGTAATCGGGTTGCGACCGGATTCTACATCGCTGTGGGCAATGCCGGTCCTATCAAGGATGATCCTCCAGACCCTCCCCCTCACACCGTTAACCTCTATTTCAATGTGACTCCAGAGGGTGCGATCGCCCTGATGAGAAGTCTAACTCAGCGCCTCAATGGAATGGCGATTCCCTTCACATTTAAGGTTTTAGATGATCCTGATCATTACAGGTGCTACGATGCCGGTGCGCTTAATTTTGAGAAGTCTCATTATGAAAGGGTTCGGCCAATCCTTCAAACCGTCTACATCGAAAACCAATCGCATTTTGGCAGGGAGACACCGTTGTTTACCAAGCAACTAGCGCCAGGGCTCGCCTTGTCAGAAGAGCCAAACCATAAATTTTCGGCCCAAGAAAATTTTGGCGTGAACCGCTGCCAAATAGTCGCCAATGGCCTGCTGGAAGCCTGGCGAGCGGGGCATAATTCCCCTGAAGCTCGGATGAGCGCTATCCTTAAGCGTTTCTCCTGGCATGGAGTTAAACTGACGCATCCCTACATGAACGCCAACTCCGAAAATATTTATACCCCGTTATTTAGCGCCAACAACCTAGACAATACAAAGGATATTTCCGAAAAGACTGAACCTAAAATAGAAGTTGTAAATTGATTAATCGCAGCCTTCAAGACGCCGAACCGAATCTGTCATCTGTTGAGCCGCAACTGCCGCTGTTGTAATCTCTCCATCCAAATAACGGCGCAGGATTTGGGCCACGGTTTGGGTTCCATAGATGGAGCCTACGCAGGCCCCTTTACCCGCTGCAAATCCCCAACGGTCAAAGTTGTCCACTCCGTTGATCAAGATGTCAATCACGTCATCTGAGTACAGATCCTTCACCTTGGCCTTGCGATCCACCCCAATTTCCAGCTGTTTCCAACCATCCACAAATTGGGGTCTGAGGGGGAATTTACCTTCTGGCGCCATGGCTAACCAGTCCAGGTAGTTCTCCTCAGCCAGTAGGAACGCCACCAAATTTTGCGCTTCCACAGGGGCCCCTGAAGCAATGCCAAAGTAATTCACCTGGCCCCACTGAACCGGGGAGCTATTGGGGCCTGAAAAAGCCGTGACAATCCCAACCCGCTTATGCAAAGGCGG
>JAKSDM010001699.1 GCA_022360135.1 Pseudanabaenales cyanobacterium
CTACTTCTGCCACCTCACAGGGGCCAACCAGCCATTCAAAGAGTTGGGTCGCGAACCAGGCATTCAGCTCACAAACCAGTTTTGTGGGGGAAAAGAGCGTCCGGATCGTTGCTAGCACATAGGCCGGAATCAAGGACCTCAGCATCAGGGCGATCGCCGCTTGTTGATCCTGGGCGTTGCGCCCCTGCATAATTTGTTTCGACAAATCCACTAATCCGTCATAACCATTAAGTTTGGTATCTTTGCCCAAGGCATTCGCCATTTTACGAGAAAAAAACCAGATAAAAAATTGATCAACCAGGTTATCGGTGTAAATATCCTTTTCTGCGGTTTCCATTCAAATTGACGCCTCTTAAAAACGGCGAAATACAAACAGATTGCCTGTAGCTCCTTGAGATGCATTAGGGGCAAACGACCCGTTCAGCCCCTAACCCCCATTCAAACTATCTCGCTTCACCCTGAACTCTTGCAAGCCGAAAAAGCAACTCAATTCTCCTAAAGAATCCGCCGTTAAATCACATTCCATCCACCCATCCACTGGGGCTTTAATTTCTACGCAACTTCCTAAAGATCCCCTTCTCCCTCAAACAATGTTTTCAAGGGTAGGGCATTCAACCCATAGGTCTCATTCAGATAGCGAGCCAGGACTTCGGTTTGGCCGTGGGTGACATAAATGGTCTGTGCTTGAGTTTGGCGAACAGTCTGAATTAAGCCTCGCCAATCGGCATGATCTGAAAGCCCAAACCCACGCTCGTAACCCCGTCGCCGTCGGGCTCCGCGCACTGACATCCAACCGGAGGCAAATGCTGTTTGGGGATGCGGAAAGCGCTTCATCCAAGCAGAACGGTAAGCGGCAGGAGGCGCCAGGATTAGATCACCCTTAAATTGATGATTGCGAGGCCGATCGGAAATGGGCAGCGTGTCTACCATCTTCACCCCGAGTTGTCGATATATCTCGGTTAGCACATGAATAGCGCCATGAACATAGACGAGCTGATCGGTGAACTGACATAGCTCGCTCAAAACCCGTTGCGCCTTGCCAAAGGCATAGCAAAACAGTAGTGAGGGCCGCTCTAGTTCGTCTCGCCACCACTGGTAGATCCGCCTAGTCGTTGCTTCGCCAGTATCCCACCGATAAATTGGTAAGCCAAAGGTTGCTTCGGTAATGAAGGTATCGCAAGGAACGACTTCAAACGGAGCACAGGTCGGGTCTTCACAGCGCTTGTAATCGCCAGAGATGACCCAAACCTGATCTCGATGCTCAATCCTAATTTGGGCGGAGCCCAAAACATGTCCGGCGGCGTGAAAAGAAACCCAGGTATTGCCGAGCTTTAACTTTTCCCCATATTCAACCCCCTGGAAATTGATGGTATTGCCGAGGCGATGCCGCAAAACATCCTTCGATTTTTCAGTTGCGATATAGTGGCTTGACCCAGAGCGGGCATGATCCGAATGGGCATGGGTAATCAGCGCTGTATCAACACCTCGCCAAGGATCGATGAAGAACCCTCCCGGCTCACAGTACAATCCTTCCGGCAGAACGTTAATCAACGCCATAAGACATTCAAAGTTTGACAGCCTGAATCGACATATCTAGCAGTTGCATGGGATGCATCAGGGGAATCTTGCGGCCTTGCTGTTGCAGATGCCGCTGAATCTGCAAAGAACAGCCAGGGTTGGCAGATGCAATCAAGGTCGCTCCAGTATTAAGCAAGTTGGTCACCTTCATCTGACCCAATTCCTCAGCCACTTGAGGTTGCAACATGTTGTAGACGCCAGCGCTGCCGCAACAAAGGGCCGCATCCACAGGCTCTCGCAGTTGAATACCCGGAATTTGCTTGAGTAACTGTCGGGGTTGAATGCTGATTTTCTGACCATGCAGCAGATGGCAAGCATCCTGATAGACCATGGTCAGTGGTTTGTCTTGCAGCGGATGGAGGGGTGCGGTCAGACCGACATCCGCCAAAAACTCTTGCACATCGCGGACCTTGGCGGCAAATGCTTTGGCTTTGTGGCGATACATTGGGTCATCGCGCAGAATATGGCCGTATTCTTTGAGTGTATGGCCACAGCCAGCTGCATTAATAATGACATAATCGACATCGGTGTCCTCAAAGCTATCGATCATTTGCCGTGCTAACGCTTGAGCTTGCGCTGTTTCTCCCTGGTGTTCCGGCAATGCCGCACAACACCCCTGACTCTTAGGAATCACCACTTCGCAGCCATTGGCTGATAGCACCCTGGCGGTGGCTTCATTCACGCCTGAAAAGAAGATACGTTGCACACAGCCCAAAATCATGCCGACGCGATAGCGTTTCTCACCCTGAGCCGACAGTATCTCTGGCAGGTTATCCTGGAAGCAACTGACGGTCACCTTGGGCATCAGGGATTCCATGGCGGCTAGATTCACAGACACCTGTTTCAATAAACCAGTAGCGCGAATCAGCTGAGAGAATCCCGATTTTTGATAGAGGAACAGCGGGGTTAAGAGCAATCGTAATCGGTCAGGGTGGGGAAATAGAGAGAAAATCAGCCCGCGAATCAACCGCTCTGGTAGATTGCGGGGATGGTTGCGTTGGACTTGGGGACGAACAGACGCAATCAGCTTGTCATACTCTACGCCAGAGGGGCAAGCCGTGGTGCAAGCCAAACAACCCAAACAAGAATCAAAATGCTGCACGGATGTAGGCGAGAGGGGCGCTTCTCCCTTGTTGATGGCGTCCATCAGATAAATACGTCCCCTGGGTGAGTCGTTCTCTTTGCCAATCACGCGATAGCTTGGGCAGGTCGTTAGGCAGAAACCGCAGTGAACGCAGGCGTCAATCAGTTTCTGTTCTGGCGGTTCTTTAGGGTCAAACCCATCGGTCTGATTCGACGCCAAGTCAGTGTTGAGTTTTAGCGGTTTCTCTGAAGTCTGCATCAGGTCAATCTCCCTTGAGATAAGTGGTTGCGCAAAATTAATTACACAGTCTATGTACGGTAAAAACAGGGTGTCATGTTGAGTAGAGCGAAGTGGAATCGAAGCATCTCAGACTTTAGCGGGAGATTGGGATTCCTCGCTTCTCTCGGAATGACACTA
>JAKSDM010001359.1 GCA_022360135.1 Pseudanabaenales cyanobacterium
AATTTCATTCTGTAATTGCTCAAAGGTGAGAGTTCGTTGCTTCTCAAACCGATTCACGATTTCTACTGCACAGAAATATTCTAAGAATGTACGATGCACAAACCCGTAAGAATCTGCACCTCGATAGCAGAGAATAAAATTACGTTCTCGCAATTGCTGAATCAACACATTCGCCTTCTCACGAGGTTCACTAAAACCCTGAGTGCGCAGATAATTAGTCAAAATGTGTATCAGTTTCTCGGCACTGATGAGATTTCCCTTCAGTCCCTCCTCCCCTGCCTGCATCTCATAGGCAATCAGGCGCAACATCTCCTGCTTCTCCCGCCGCCCGATCGCATCCAACGGCAACTGCAATCGCTTGTGATCCACATCCCAGTGATACAAAAGTACCCTCGATGCTTGGTCATACAGGTCAGCCCGATCGCGCGGTAACTCCTGCCGCCGATTCAAAATCGCCATAATCGTCAACAGCAGTGGATTATCCGCCAGATTTTGGATGGCTTTGGAGTTGGCTATGGCATCCTTTAACCGCTGCTTGAGCCTTACTTTATCAGGATCGCCTCCCATTGATAGGTCATACCAGCGATCGATGAATTCATGGATTTCGGTTTCATCCAGGGGTTGGATGGTGAATTGGCGGAACTCGGCATGTTGGAAGCGCTCCGGGTTGTAGCCAATGATCCGCGAGGTGACCAAGACCCGGGTTTGAGGATATTGCTGGGTAAAGCGGATGATGTCATTGATGACAGCGGATTGAGTGGCGAGATCGAACACCTCATCCAAACCGTCAAACATGACGAGGGTGGGGTTCTCTAATAGATGCTGATGGAGTTGCTGCTGGTCAAACTGCCAATCGGCACCGCGCCCACGATGGAGAAATTCCAGGAAGTGGGTCGATTGAGCTAACACATAGTCTCGCAGTTCAATTAGCAGGGGAAGGGGGTCTGAATTGCCCTCGACCCATTCCAGAGCCAGATACTGCAACAGCGTAGACTTCCCGGCGCCT
>JAKSDM010000444.1 GCA_022360135.1 Pseudanabaenales cyanobacterium
GTCAACAGTAACATCAGAAAAAGTAAATTCAGAATCAGCCATTTTGAGCCTCCAAATAAATTTTCAACTTTTACTTTTATTTTCTATCGTCTCACCATTTACATTCTCTGAATCAAAATATTTTCATTACTACAAACTATACATGACAAGACTTATAGCAACTTATAGCAATCCCAAATCAGTTGTAAATCTGATGGGATGGAGATTATTTCCAAATAGGAATTGCAAGCCTCTAAAAGGAAGTCGCAATTAAAAAATCCCATTTTTTAAGCATGTCTGCGTTAGGGAGGCAAAGCCTTGCTCCCCTATCGCAGACATGTTATTTTCCTGCGTCTCCCTTAGGCAGTGTCACCTTAAAATTAAGCGATCGCCGCCCACTTTCGCCGAGGCGTCTCATACGACGTTGTCGGGAAAAGGCGCTGCAATCAAGCTACAACAAGCAACCGCGATCACCAAATTTCCCTACTCGCACCAAGCACTCCACGCCCCATCAGGCTCGCTGCATACTTCTTTGAGAAGTTCTTTACGGAGCCAATTGCAGGGTAGCAGGTCGTTTTGGGAGGCGTTGCTTTGGCTCAGCAAGTCACTTTCCTCGCGAGGGTCATTTTTAAGATCGTAACATTCCTCCCTGAACGAGTCGAGGGTTTCAAAGCGAATCAGTTTGTGGCGTCCATTGGAGATTGTCGCTCCTGGCGCTGTCGACCCTCTGGGGGTGGAGGCGAAGTCATCGGGGAAGAACTGTTCGGTGAACACCCGAGCCCGTCGTCTCGCTGTAGCGTATCCCTTAGCGGATTCCTCAAGGGACTTGCGGTTTACTAAGGAGCCAATCAAGCCTTGCATCCTTCCAAATATTGACTTGCCGCCTGGTAGTCTATTTTTCCGCGCCTCCTCAAGGTAAGGTCGCAGGCTGTTGGAGTCTGTGACCACCTCGCTAGCATCTGAGTCCACACCGAGCATATCAATCACGGTAGCATGAACGTCGATTATATTGACCGGGTGAGGGATATCGCGGCCGCCTTGTTGGACTCCAGCACCCGCGATGCAGAGCGGAACCTGGATGCCGTGGCGGTAGAGGCTACCCTTGCCCGGCAGACCAGTGTATGGCATAGGTAAGATGTTAGATAGCGAACCGTTGTCGCCCAGGAAGACTACCATCGTATCGTCTGGCAGGCCATCGCCGTCCGTATCGGGGATATGAGACAAGAGCCGACCGATCTCTGTGTCAAGCGCCTCTACCATGGCTTCGAAATAAGGCAGTGGGTTCTGGAGGATGTCTTCTGGGCTGCCGGAGAGGTCATCATAGCTATGGAGTTCCGCTGGTGGAAGATGATACGGTGAATGGGGAGCGTTGAAAGCCATCCACAGCACAAAAGGCTGATCCTTGTCACGCCCATCGAGGAAGGCGATCGCATCATCGACATTCTGCGTGGTCGCGTAAGTCGTGCTGATGCTGGTGGCTCCGTTTTCAGTCCTTAGCCACTCATCGTACGAGCTAAGCTGTCCTTGCAGTGAACCAGCGTAGTAGGGCCACCCCATGACGTTGGGCGCTAGATTGCCCTGCAGCTCGGCGCCAGTGCCCAGATGCCATTTGCCGATATTGGCGAGCGCGTAGCCGGGAAGATCCGTGTCGATCAGACGCGGAAGCGTGGGCTCATCAATGTCGATATCGTCCGACACCGGTATTACGAAGCCCATACCAGTGCGAAAGCCGAAACGGCCGGTGAGCAAGGTTGCGCGTGTTGGTGAGCAGGAGGGGTTGGACCAAGCTTCCTGGAAGCGAACTCCTTTACTACAGATCGAGTTGATATTCGGTGTGGGAGCTACGCGCGCGCTGTCCCAAAGATCAGCATACGCTTCAGCGGAGACCACCCCGTAGTCGTCTGCGATCAGTAGGATGACATGTTTGGGCTTGGTGTTTTGCGGTGGCGGAGAACCCTCTTCGTCACTTTTTGGTATTGAGAAGAGGAGGAAAATTAGACCAATTAGTCCATAAAAATTTATTGAATTCAGGCGTCGATTCATCGGTGAGTATTCCTGTATTTATCTATACTGCAATCTCCTGGTGCAGCGCCGCCAAAACAATGGCTATTCCATTAACCTTATGGGCGCTTTAAAAGGTTGATTTCGTTCCCTTGAAATGGGATTTCTGAGAGTGGATGTCATCCAGGTGAAGAGCGATGACTCCAGTGGGATTGCCGAACGAACCTATTCCAAAGATACCAAAAATTAACTCTGAAGAAAGACTTCCTTAATCAGACTCAACAAAATTATCCCCTGAGAAATTTTTTGTTTTCCGCTAGACCAAATTTGTCAGAAGCCAAGCAAAAGCAAGCGATTACCCGCCAGATTCAGTCTAAGTCTTCTCGGGCGTCTGCGCTGCGGGCGCTCTCAGAAAAAGTAGGGCATTAATGTCCTCGCCGCTCTCAGGCGAGTGTTTACTGGAAACCCCATCTTCTTCAAATATTCTCTAGAGAGTTTGACAGAAGAGCGATAGCAATCCTAAATTAATCGTAAATCCTATGAAATAAGGTCTGAAGTCCTGCACCCTTGAATTTTGATTCTCTATCATCCCGCAAATACACGATGCTCAGAACCATGCAGGGATTGGCTGCTATTGCTGAAATAGCAGTCGTCTTCGGAAACCTGTCATGCAGGGAAATAGCCTATCGATGTCGGGGCGCACGACCGTGCGCCCTGCTGCAGACATCTTTAAAGAATGGGATTGGATTTAATTGCGCATTCCTTTACGCTGCTTGAAAGATATCCTCTGGCTGATTGTTCAAGAA
>JAKSDM010001018.1 GCA_022360135.1 Pseudanabaenales cyanobacterium
GATTGGGAGGCTTTAACAGACGAATTGACCCAAGTAGCAAACCGGAGGGCCTTTACCTTTGGACTGTCCCGAGAGTGGAAACGGTGCCGACGAGAGAACCAACCCCTCTCATTGTTGCGGATTGAGCTGGATGCTTGGCAGCGTTACAACGAAGCTCATGGCCACTTAGCCGGGAGCAAGTTGCTTCAGGACGTAGCGGCGGCGATCGTCTTCTGTGTGAATCGGCCTGGAGACTTGGCGGCGCGATTGGGTGAAGCAAAATTTGGGGTTATCCTGCCGAATACGCCGTCAATCGGCGCCCAGACAACTGGTCAGCGGATCTTGGAATTTGTCCGGCAGGTTGTCTATCTCCCAACGGATGACCGAACCTGGGCAAGTGTAAGCATTGGGAGTACGTCTGTAATCCCAAACCTGACAACCAAAGGAAAATCTCCGCATGTTGCGATCGCGATGGCCGATCAGGCTCTCTATTGGGCGACAGTGCAGGGGGGCGATCAGCTGATTAGGTGTAGCGAACTCTGAATAGTGGGATCCTGGAAACGAGAAACGCCAATATCAATATGTACTTCTGTCCTCATGAGTTCCTCAAATTCTTCATCTAACGTTTAAATGGATCAGCTCAATTGCAGCTTTCCATGACTCCAGGTCTTTGAGGAAGTCTCTATGTACAAGAAAATTTTGGCGGCGATGGATCACTCCCCCATGGGACAGACAGTCTTTGAACAGGCCCTGTCCTTAGCGAAGGCAATCCAAACTGACCTCATGCTGCTGCATGTATTATCAGGTGAGGAAGAGAATAGTCCACTGCCGATGCCCGCCCTGGCGGGTGAAATTTATTGGGCTCCTGGGGCAGAGGTAGACCTGGAGAGATGGCATGAGCAATGGGCAAGATATGAAAGTGAGTGCTTGGAGATATTGCAGGCCCGTGCAGCTAAAGCCAACCAGGCAGATGTGAATACCGAATTCCGACAAGTTGCGGGCAGTGCCAGTCGAACCATCTGCCACATGGCCCAAACCTGGGGGGCAGACCTGATTGTCTTAGGCAATCGGGGACGATCTGGCCTGAGTGAGCTGGTGCTGGGCAGCGTCAGCAATTACGTACTTCACCATGCCCCCTGCTCAGTCTTGGTTCTGAAATCCTCGGTCAAGATCAATACTTAAGCCGGGCAGCTTAGGCAATTTCTGAGAAAGAATATACCCAATCCCCCCTGCAGGCCCCTGCAGATTTTGCCTGCGATTTTATTGGCAAGAATTTAGCTTAGGATTCAGTCGCACCTTCATAAGTTCTTCAACTTTCTTGCTTAATCTCAAGATAAGGTCAGAGCTGAACTGTCTTTGACTGTTGGTATTGAGTAGCTGATTACTTTCTGAGACAGGGGGTTAACGTAATGGCTACCGCTACTGCGAGTGCAGAAACTCGACACTGCACCTTTCTGATTGTCGGCTATGGAAATGAACTGCACGGTGATGATGCGATTGGTTCCCACGTTGTCACGGCTATAGCGACATGGGGAGTTCCTAATTTGCGATCGCTGGCTGTTCGCCAATTGACCCCGGAACTCTCAGGAACTCTGGCTAAGGCCGAATACGTTATCTTTGTCGATGCTTGTCGGATGAACTGTCCAGAAGGAATCAGGTTCAGACCGATTAACGCCTGTGGATCAGAGCCCGGTGGGTGTTCGATTCCAGCCTTGGGACATACCTGTGACCCCTGTTCCATCTTGGCTTTAACCCAATCTGCTTATGGCCGTCGTCCTCAAGCATGGTGGTTGGAGGTTCCGGCAGAAGATTTTGGCGTTGGCAAGGGTCTTTCTGCAATTGCTGATCTAGGTATTGCTCGGGCGTTGGAAAAGATTCAATTTCTGCTCCGTCATTATAGCCGTCCAAAACTACCTAATCAGCTGGTGTGCCTCTAGTTTGCAGTTTGAGTCGGTAGGGAGTAGACAATAGGCGGTAACGGGGAAATAAAGCGTAGGGAGTAGAGGGTATTCCTCACAAGTTCCTCAAATTAATTTTTCTAACTTAAGCATAGGGCTACTGGGTTGTTGGCTCGGTCAGAAGGCATGGGTTCACAAAGGCGTTCAATTTGAATGGGTTCAATTTCAACCATTCGGTTCTTGACACTCAAGGAAGGGTGATTAACACTAACGCTGATCTCGTCAACCGGGCCACAATAGGGCTCCAGGTAATGCATTCGCCTAACGCCCATCATTTTCCACCTGCTCGCAGGGGGTGAAGAGATTCCAGTAAGTTAGTGCAGCGCTTTGGGCCAAGACCCAAACGGAGCGCAATCGAGGGGCGACGTATCAAGCCTATGGTTATGACGATAATCTATGCAAACTCACGCCCTCAGAAATTCATAGGGAGGAAAATGTCAGGTTGCCTCAATCGAGGTAACCCATCAATATGGCTGGATCCTCATCAATCTCATTGGAGGCAATGGGGCGATTACCGGGCAAATAACCCATGCTGGAAATCTTAAGATGGCTGACAGCCACGGGACGATGTCCAGGCAATGTATCAGTATGGGCAATTTCAAGCGTATCGGCCATGACTGGACGATTGCCGGATAAAGTCAACGCATGCGCTACCTTAAAATTACTGGCGGCGATGGGTCGGTTATTGGGCAGGGTGTTGGATTGAATTAAACGAGTGTTATCCCCAAGAATAATAGCCTGATCTTCAGCATCATCGGCTTTGACCAGTTTGCTCCCTTTAGTCTCTTCATCACTATGATCGTTCACTGTAAAGTTAGTGCTGCTCATATGTTACCCCCTCTGATTTTTTAATTAGAACTCAATTCGCGAAATTCTAAAATTCTATAAGTATTGTATATATCATCTCATCAAAGAGCGAATAAAGGGGAATCTTTAAGGATTGAATTACAATACCTTTCACTAATCACTTATATAGTTATTTATAATATATTTCTTTATAAATAGAAAATAGCTGAAAAAGGCAGATTTAGCGTTGGCATAGCTTCGAGCAACACCAGGAGTAAAAGCAATCAAAACCCTTTAGTTTTAAAAAAATTATACTACTTCGTTTTTCAGAAATTTGAATAATGAGTCAAAGCTTAATCTTAAGAATATTGGAGACGCGAAGCCAAGAAAAAGCTTTGTTTTCAACTAATTATTTAAAGTCTGAAACTGTTCCAAATCAATTTGACTTGCTTCGTACAGGGTTTTAGGAATTTCAAATTCAAATAAGGTTAAAACTGCCTACCCTTGGCGCTCATCCCCCTGGAGTATCTCTTTCGCTCCACTTTCATGGTCAATAAATACCACAATATCTTGAATATCAAGACCTATAGATTTGAGTTTTTTGGCGCCTCTATCACAACTATTTCCCGTAACCAGACTGTTGCCCACTACCACTATCGTTTGTAATTGCGTCTCGGCGGCTGCGGCGCAATACTTTTGCAGGTCATTGAATCCTTGTGGTCATGGCTGCCCAGCACTGGCTAAGGTTTTCCATCTTTTTTTAGCTAGAATTACCGTCTCACAAAGGTTTGGCCCGATCCTTCCCCATACCCTCTATCATAATAAACCTATATCAACAGGAATTATTTTTATCACAAGGGTTTTACTTTATCAGTTTGTAACATCCCTAAAGAGTCGTGAGATAACGGCAACATCTAACCCTCCTGCACTGCCCCAAAATAGCGATCGCTCCCCTTAAGCGCTCTAGAATCCAATGATTATGCAGCTGTACGGCCAATCCGAGAGAATGCCATCAACCTTCATTACCGGATTGGCGAGTTCTCTTGCGCCATTGAGCCTTGCTATTTTGTAACAGGTTTGTTAATGTTATGTAACATAAATTCACATGAATAACCTCACCCTTTTAAGCGGTGGCTGTCTTTCAGGCTTATAGGTTGTTTAAAAACCGAAGACTGGGCTGTCCAGTCGGAAGACTCTAACGGCTCTTTGGGTTGCGATCTAGCGCAGTGTTTCGGGAGATGAGTTCGAGTCACGCCGACAAGGTCCTCGAATAAATATAGGTTCTCGAACAAATGCAATGAATATCAATACTCTGTTAGAGCATTATCGAAGTGGCGAGAGAAATTTTTGTTTTGCTTGTCTTCAAGAAGCGAACCTCAGACAAGTGAATCTAACAGGCGCCAGCCTATTAGGCGCTAATCTAACCGGAGCGGATCTGAGTTTATCCATATTGCAGCAGGTGAACCTGACTGGCGCTATGTTATGGCGAGCTAACTTAGCTCGGGCCAGTCTGGTGAAAACCAACTTTACCCAGACCCTTTTGATTCGAGGAAATCTTGAACAAGTCGACTTGAGTGGGGCATTGCTCACCCAAACAGATTTAAGACTTGCAAATTTGCGCTACGCTTGTCTGAAAGGTGCGAATTTGGCCAGTGCAAGTCTGTGTTATGCAGACTTAACGGGCGTCAACTTGACGGGCGCAAATCTATGTAACGCCAATTTTACTGGGGCCATTCTCGCGGGCGCTAATCTCAGCAATGCAATACTGACAGGCGCTATTTTGAAGCAAGTCGATCTAGAGCAGGCGATCCTGCAGGGAACAGATTTAAGTCGGGCCAAATTTATTCAAACAATAGGGCCCAGTAGTGAAAGCGGTTGATTCCAATCCTTCCCTGCTTCCTATGCTTTCCGGTTACGTCTATCTCAAGACGCGCTCAGACTAATCAGCTCTACTTTTCTCAGCGGGGAAGTCTTGTGGGCAAAATCGACGCTTTCACGAGGATGCAAACGATTCTCCGCAGAAGACACTTTCAAGCGATCGCAGGGAATGGTGTCTGAGTGAATTGCACTGGCCATTGTACCCGTATGAATTTCTAATTGAGCCTCGGGTGAAGTTTCAAACAAGAGGCTTACACCTGGAAAGACGACACGCTCAAAGTACCAATTGGCAATATTTGTAATTCGAGCAATCTGAATTTTGGAGGTTTGATTGATGTAGCAGCAGAGAATGGAATCGGAAACATTAGCAGGCAAGGAATCAAGGATTTGAGACATAATAATGAACCTGGTAATTTAAAAACATTTAATCGAAGGTCATTCAGTAAGAGAATGTCTGAGAAGTCGTCAATATCATACTGTAGCTTGCTTCTCGCAAAGTAATGAGCAAAGCAGATTGAAGCATCTTGTATGAATGAACGCTCAAAACTAAATTCTACTCTAAGAGAAGGCTTCACCTACAGTCCACTATGCTGCACGCAGCATGACAACAATAACTTTTCAAACATGCTCTAAAGAAACTTAACTAAGTCGGGGTTTATCTGATAAATTGTCTCAAGAAACATTGGCTTTGATCCATCAGATATGACTCATTTGCGATCGCATAAAAAATGAGACTGAAAATCTCAAACCGGAGCAACACTTGAAAAATAGAACTAAAAGAGCAAACTAGCACCCCCTTAAGCTGTAACCCTAGCGTTAGTAAATTAACCGTAATCACAGCGATTAGAAGGATGTCGTACAACGGCGATTAGACCGTCCTGAAACACCCTTCCATTGAGGCATTGACGAAAGGCGTCCGGTTAAGGTTTCAGGTCGTCTGCTCACTTCCTGCTCAAATCACACCACGTTAGATTTATACATTAGATTTATACATAAGTTTAGTCAATTAAAACGTATGGCACACTACTTTTTAGATTAATGATTTTTAGGCCAACCATTGAAGCCTAATTTTTCAAAACATTGCTATATTGCCAGGTCAAGAGAATTGGTTTTTAAAGCTAGGAGGGTATTTCCCCAATAAATGGGGAAATACCCTCCTTATTTTGTTAGATAGCCGAATTAAAAACAGGGTAAATCAGAACCCGATCCTCAAAACTCCTCACAAGTTCCTCAAACTCTTTCCCTAGGTTTAAACCTGTAATTAGCTCAGTTACATCGACAGCTTTCCCTGAGCTTAAAGCATTTGGAAGTTCAAAACTAGGGATAAGAAAACCTTTGCCACTATTGAATGGCAAGGAGGCTGTTGCCCGGTTCACCTATACTCGCCAAGAAACAAAACGTATGAATCTAACCACAACCTACCTGGGCTTTGAACTGCGATCGCCCCTCGTGGTCGGAGCCTGTGCCCCCTTAACAGAAAACATTGACAATATTAGGCAGATGGAAGACGCCGGCGCCGCCGCCGTTGTATTGCATTCCCTGTTTGAAGAACAACTGCGTCAGGATCGCTTCGAGCTGCACCATTATCTGACTCAGAGAATGGAAAGCTTCGCTGAAGCCCTCACCTATTTCCCGGAACCAGAAATCTTTCATGTTGAACCGGAAGCCTACCTGGAGCATATTCATCTGGCGAAACAGAAGGTAGACATGCCGATCATCGCCAGTCTAAATGGTTCCACTTTAGGCGGTTGGACCGACTATGCCCGCCACCTTGAACAAGCCGGGGCGGATGCACTGGAATTGAACATTTACGCCGTTCCCACCGATATGACTCGGAGCGGAGCTGAGGTAGAGCATGAATACCTGGATATCGTCCGCTCGGTTACATCAGCAGTTGATCTGCCTGTCGCCATCAAGCTTAGCCCTTACTTCAGCAACCTGGCGAATATGGCGAAGCGACTCACTGACACAGGGGTCAATGCTCTGGTCTTGTTCAATCGCTTCTACCAACCCGATATCGATCTCGAAACACTGGAAGTAAAACCCAACTTACTGCTCAGCACCCCCCAAGACAGACGTCTATCGCTGCGTTGGATTGGGATTCTTTATGGCTCACTGCCCGTAGATTTAGCCGCAACCAGCGGCGTCCACAATGCCTCAGATGTCCTGAAAATGCTGATGGCTGGAGCCAGCGTCACCATGCTGGTGAGTGCATTATTACGCCATGGGATTGGACATATTCGTTACATCGAAGAAGAAATGCGTCATTGGATGGTCGAACATGAGTATGAGTCAGTTACACAACTGCAGGGCAGCATGAGCCAAATCAATTGCCCCGATCCCAGCGCCTTTGAACGGGCTCAATATATGCAAGCCATTCAAACCTACCAACCAGGGGGCAAACCTATTTTCGAACCGTCATATTACTTCGGGTGACCCTGAATGCTACTTTTTTATACGCGGGCGCTTTTATACGCGGGCGCTGGTGAGGCTATTTTCAGGGTGCTTTAAACGATGCAAAAAGGCTTTCAAGCGATCGCTGCGGGGATTTCTAAACAGTGCTTCGGGCGACCCCTGTTCTTCAATAACACCCGCGTTAAAGAATAGCAGCTTGTTTGACACTTCCCTGGCAAACTGCATTTCGTGGGTAACGACTATCATCGTCATCCCCTCTTCTACCAATTGTCGCATTACTTCCAGCACTTCTCCCACCAGTTCAGGATCCAGAGCACTGGTAGGTTCATCAAACAAAATAGCTTCGGGCTTCATGCAAAGGCTTCGGGCAATGGCAACCCGCTGTTTTTGCCCGCCAGATAACTGTTCGGGATAAGCTTTAGCCTTATCTGTTAAACCTACTTTGCTGAGATAGTGGAACGCCAACTCTAGACAATCGGCGGCAGGAAATTTCAAGATTTTGTGGGGCGACAGCATAAGATTTTCTAACACCGTCAGGTGGGGAAACAAGTTGAAATGCTGAAACACCATGCTGACCTGACGGCGTAAGTCAAATAGCTCTTTCCAGGATAATTTTGTTGCTGAGACATCTTGCCCCATCACCTCTAGCTGCCCTTGATTAATGCCTTCAAGGCGGTTCAAGCAGCGTAAAAACGTGCTCTTGCCGCAGCCAGAAGGGCCAATAATCGAAACCACATCACCCTTTTCGAAAGTGGCGCTGATCCCTTTTAGAACCTCTAAGGAGCCATAACTTTTGTGTAAATCTTTACAAGCAATAACAGGGGATAGAGTGTCCATAAATTTTTAGTGCTGCTCATAGACAGGGATCGCCTCAAATTAACAAAATAATATGACTGAAAATTGATTCTGTATTCTAAAAAACACTTTTAAATTTACAAAATTTATACGGTTTCTTCAGGTAGGTGAGTCCCCTTAAACATCCAACTGACTTCCTCCGGCTGATTTTCTACCTTTTTGCAGATCGAAATCCATGGTCTTTAAACTCCGGCCTCGTTGGCTCCAACTTGCTCTGGTCGCCCTTATCGGCATTATTCTGGTCTTGGGGCTAGGGCGCTTTCCGAGTATCGCCCAAGAGGCTGCCGCCGCTAAGTGGAAAATCGGAACTGAACCCGCCTTCCCCCCCTTTGAGATGAAAGACGCTGCTACCGGCGATCTCGACGGTTTCGACATCGATTTAATCAAGGCTATTGGGGAAGCTGCAGGACGAGAGATTGAATTTGTTAGTCTCCCCTTTGAAGGGTTAATTCCGGCTCTGCAGTCCAAAACCATTGATGCCGCCATTAGCGGCATGACCATCACCGCTGAGCGATCGCAAACCGTTGACTTTTCCAGACCCTACTTCAAAGCCGGTCTCGCCATCGCCGTGCGGGAAGACAATTCCGACATCAAGTCCTTTGAAAATTTGATGGGTAAGCAGATTGCTGTCCAAATAGGCACAACTGGGGCGCAACAAGCGGGTAGTGTGAAAGACGCCGTTGTCAGCACCTTTGATTCGGCTCCCCTAGCCCTGCAAGAACTGGTTAACGGTCGAGTTGATGCAGTGGTTAATGACTTACCCGTAACCCTGTTCGCCATCAACGAAGCGAATTTAAAGGGGGTAAAAGTTGTTGGAGAACTGGTCACTGAGGAATATTACGGCATTGCCTTACCGAAAAACTCAGAAGCGCTGGCCGCCATAAATGCCGCCTTAGAAACCCTGATTCAAACCGGCGTCTATGCCCAGATCTACCGTAAATGGTTTGTCTCGGACCCGCCAATTTTACCAACTATTGCGCCCTCCCTAATCAGCCCAACCCGTAGTGGCCTAAATTGGGGACGCCTGTTCCAAAACCTGCTTAAAGGGGCCTGGATAACGATTCTACTGACGGCGACCTCATTCTTTTTTGGCCTGATTGGCGGTTCGCTGGTGGCCTTCGCCCTAATCTCTCCCGTGAGGCCCCTACGCTGGTTGTGTCGGGCCTATGTCGACTTTTTCCGGGGCACGCCGATGTTAGTACAGTTGTTTATGATCTATTTTGGCATCCCAGCTATGTTGCAAGGATTGGGCTTTGAGGTCAGCTTTAACCGTTTCTTTGCAGCGGTGCTGGCCTTGAGCTTAAATGTTGCAGCCTATCTGGCGGAGATTTTACGAGGCGGCATTCAGTCCATTGACCGGGGACAATGGGAAGCAGGCGAATCCCTCGCCATGAATCCGATCGAAACCATGCAATATGTGGTGTTTCCTCAATCATTTCGGCGCGTTTTACCCCCCTTGGGCAATGAATTCATTACCTTAATTAAAGACACCAGTTTAGCGGCGGTCATCGGCTTCGAAGAACTGTTCCGTCAGGGTCAGCTGGTTATGGCGACCACCTATCGGTCGTTTGAGGTTTTTCTGGCGATCGCGATCGTCTATCTGGTTATGACCTCTATTGCGTCTATATGCTTTAAGCGACTTGAGGCCTACATGGACCCCATTAGCCGGGCGAAAAAACTGACCCAGGCAAAAGCCTCAGCCCTGCCAACCACGCTTCCTTCTTAAGGAAGCATTTTCGGCATACACTGCTAAATAATGTAATGATGTCGCCAACACGACTTGGAAGGTTAGGAGTCGAGAAAAATAAGTGAGCAGAGAAAAATAGACAGGCAATAATTTCTAGGCTGGCATCAATACCTCCATAATTTGTTCAACAGATTGGCCTTGAAGCAACAGGGATTGGGTAAACACAA
>JAKSDM010000851.1 GCA_022360135.1 Pseudanabaenales cyanobacterium
CCAGCATCCGAAAGAATCATGGCGAAGAAGAGAGTGAACGAGAAGAACACCACAATTGACGGATCCCAGGTGCGGTAACCGGGGGTTTGATAAAAGCTGACCAAATCTTGTCCACTACTCAGCTCCGGCGGATTATCCATCAGGGTGGGCGGGGTTTCGTCAGCCAGAGCAGGTTCAATCAAAAGGGCCAGCCCATGCTGTTCTGTAAACGCGTCCAACCGTTTTAGATCTCGGGTAGGCATCCAGCCCTGGATCATGAGGATGCCCTCCTCCTGATGGGTTTGGGCGCCCGCGTGCTGCACCGCTGCTTGGTCGTCGGCCCGGGCCAGGTTTTTAGAGAGTAATAGTATCCAGCGGCTCAGGGCCTCGTGCTCGGCATCTAGGTCTTCCAGCTGAATTTCAACCCGTTGCAGCTCATGCTTCAATTCCTCTAGCGGCACTGCGCCAGTGTGAGTTCGAGGCGCAGGCAGAGCGTTAGCGGGGGGTTCCTCCTTAGAAATGACCACGATATAGGCAAACCGATGATCTGCAGAAATCTGTCGCCAGGGGTGCTCCAAGCCCTGGAGAAACTTCATCTTTTGATAGGGAATCTGGTAAAACCAGAGCCGGTAGCCGCCCAACTGATCGATATCTGGCAGGATAAAGTTTCCCCAAGGTTCTAAATTTTGGATCCGCTTCACCAAAAAATATCGCCTATCCTCCGTTTCCCGACGCTTTTGTTTGTTGGCCAAGGCGGCTTCTACCACCTGGTCCAAATCAAAATCCACATCATCTAGTACCTGCCGCCGTCGGCGTCGCACATCCATCAGGTACAGCAAGGCTTTATGCGCGTTTTCATTCCGGGGAGATAAGGCTGTTTCCGGTTCTTTAGGCGGGGGTTGAAGCGGAATCAGGTGCATACATCCCAAGTGCTGCAGTCCTTTCAGCACCGTCTCCTGATCCCGGCTGAGGCCACAAACAGTGACCTTGTTCAAGGGGACAATACTCATGCTGCTGCTCCCTTCTTCCGCTTGGCGATCTTCGAATTCACCACCGCCGCCCGTTCCGCATCCGATAGGTAAATCCGGATTTTCTTGATATCGGCCTGTGTCCTTGGGATTAGCACCTTGTCAAACAAATTCACCCGCTGGGTAATGGTTCGAGCAGCCTGAGCGAGTAACTCTCGCCGTTGCTCAGCCACCTGTAATTGCAGACGCAGCTCCACTGCCGTTTTTAAAACCTCCACCAAGCGATCCACCCAGTGGGGTCGGCCCAACAAGGCATACTTGCGCACTTGAATATCAACCTTGTTCAACTTTGGTAGTCGGGTTCCCATGACGTTTTCCTCCACCGTATCAACCCCAACGACCTTCACGATATCGGTCAGATCCACCTCCTGATTGGATAGCATAATTAGTTCGCTTGCAATCATCGGTTCTAACTCCTGCAACTGCTGGTTGATTTCCACCAGCGCCTGTTTAGCCTTAGCTTGTTCGCCTAGTAGTTGACGACGCTTCAAGTCCAGTGATGGCAAGAAATCTTGATAGGACTTGAGTTGTCGGTTTAGCTTGGTAAGAGACGCCTTATTTAATGCCAGCCTGGCCATTTAAGCCCCTTTCTCCTGCTATTGAATTGGCTTCGGAAAATACTTATCGATCAGGGCTTGTTTCATTAACAATTCTTGAGGTTCAAAGCACTCAGCTAACGTTTTCCAACCCAGGTCAAGCGCCTGCTCAAGCGGGATGGACACGTTAATATCCATAAAGCGTTGTTTGAACAGTTGGCCAAACTGCAAGAGTTTATAGTCAAAGGCAGACAGCTCAAACGCCATGGCCTGCTTCTGTTCCGCATCTTTGGCGTCTGAGTAAAAACGCACCATGGTGTTCATAATCTGACTGTGATCTTCACGGGTGACCTTGCCAATCACATGTTGCTTGAGTCGCGACAGGGAGCCGAAGGGATCAATCACCCCGTCATGAAGATAAAACTGCCCCTCGGTGATGTAGCCAGTGTTGTCGGGAACCGGGTGCGTCACGTCGTCCCCAGGCATGGTGGTGACAGTGAGAATGGTGACCGACCCACCCTGCGTATAGTCACAGGCCTTTTCATATCGCCGCGCCAGTTGGGAATACAGATCACCCATATAGCCACGGTTGGAAGGAACCTGATCCATTGCAATGCCGATTTCCTTCAAGGCGTCGGCATAGGCGGTCATATCCGTCAGCAGTACCAGCACCCGCTTCCCTTGCTCCACAGCAAAACGCTCTGCCACAGCTAAAGCCATGTCGGGGACGAGGGTGCGTTCCACAATCGGATCAGCGGCCAAGTTGACAAACATCACGGTGCGGGAGAAGACGCCAGCGTCTTCAAAAGCGGTGCGGAAGAAGTAGTAAGCGTCAAAAATTAGACCCAGCCCGCCAAAGACTACGATGTCTGCATCGGCCTGCATGCCAATACGGGCCAGAAAGGGATTGAAAGGCTCACCCGCGACTGAGAAGATCGGAATCTTCTGACTCTCAACCAGGCAGTTGAACACATCGATCATCGGTACATTGGTGCGGATCATCTTGGACGCCAAAACCCGCCGCATCGGATTAACCGAAGGCCCTCCAATAGAAACCTTAGAATCCTGTGACAGATCCGGTCCACTATCAATCGGC
Organism: Pseudanabaenales cyanobacterium; assembly: GCA_022360135.1. Classification (GTDB taxonomy): domain Bacteria; phylum Cyanobacteriota; class Cyanobacteriia; order Phormidesmidales; family Phormidesmidaceae; genus JAKSDM01. The sequence continues at coordinate 2,640 of JAKSDM010000851.1, forward strand.
TCGCCAGCGCCGCGAAACACCCGACCCAGAATATTGTCAGAATAGGTGGCCTTCATGGGGTGTCCCAGGAAACAAACCGATGAGTCGGTCGCCACCCCTTTAGTGCCGCCAAACACTTGCAGCGCGACAGTATCACGTTTGATATTAATCACCTGCGCCAGAGATTGGTTTCCTTCGTTGCCTTCGACCATCGCTAAGTCGCCATAGCGAGGTCCGGTCTCCTTCATGTGGGCGCTCTCGGGCACCTGAACCCGAATAATATCGCCGACGATCTCAATCACTTTAGAATACCGAACCAATGTTTGTGACATAGAATGCACTTAAGGCTAAAGATAGAAACCATCCCAAATAGCTGAAGTTACAGATGATAATACGCGCTGATCGCCTGAATCAGAAAGAAATTAAAAAGAAAATTTTGAAGCCTTAGGGGGAGTATTCCACAAAATAGAAAATTAAGCGATTAGGTGATTTCCAGAAAAAAACTACTAGTAAATTCTTTAGAAAGTAGGGTAAGCAATACCCCAAGCATCAATTACCAACACCTCATACAATTGACTATCTCGCAGCTCAAAGGCGCTTAAATCAGCTGAACTATCTTCTACCTTCAAACCGGGACTGGCCAGGGCTACTCGCCATTGAGAGAGGTCTAACGGCAACCAATCTTCTAGCGTTGAAGTGATGCATCATTGGAAGAATGGAAACCCTCCCAAAGCTATATACGGAGTTAGCCGATTGGTGGTCTGTTCTTTCCGCTCCATAAGATGGCGGGATTCTCATATCGGGATTCTCATATAGTTTTAACCTGATGGTCAGAGGAGATTCAGGCCGCTAAACCATACTGATAGTCGTCAGGAAACTTTCTATTCTTTACCCAGCCTGGGCCATATTTTGCCGCCAAAGATAATGCTTTATCTTTGCCTAACCCATTCAGTCTATTAGTTGAAACCATGCCTGCTCAAATTTTACTCATTGAAAACGAAATTAAAATCGCCAAATTTCTTGAACTAGACTTGAATGATGAAGGATATCAGGTAGGTATCGCCTATGATGGCGTCACAGGTTTGGAGACAGCTAAGGCTACCCAGCCAGATCTAGTGATTCTAGATTGGAACTTACCCGGGTTAAATGGACTTGAAGTTTGTCGTCATCTGCGCTCCGCTGGAAGCAACGCGCCAATTATATTTATTTCCGCCATAAGTAGTCGTGAGAACCATATTGCTGGACTCAAGGCAGGGGCCAATGACTATATGGTTAAACCCTTTAGCACAGAGGAGTTATTGGCCAAAATCACAAACTATTTATAGTATGGCGATTCTCGCTTGGATGGAATTGTAAGTTAACTGTCAGCCGCCAAGGGTAAAGATACCGTTACTGTGGTGCCCGCAGTGGCGGAAGACTCGATCATCAAGTCTCCTCCGTGAGCCTCTACAATTCGCTTTGTAATCGCTAGACCCAATCCATTGCCAGTCGATTTAGTGGTGAAGAAAGGCTTGGTTAAATTGGGCAGAACTTCTGCCGGAATAGGCTCCCCGCCGTTATGAACCTGGACATGAATCTGTTTCTCGTCAGCCCTTGGCTCGATTTGCCAAATGATAGTCTCTCCCGGCCTAATAGCTTCGCAGGCATTACTGACTAAATTGATGAAAACTTGCTTCAGCTTATCTCGATCTACCCTGACTTTAGCAGAGGCTGACAATGGCATAAACTTGATTTGGCGATCGGCAACGGCAGGCATTTCCTGGACAGAATCGAGCATCTCGGTAATGAACTCGTTAAGTTCTAGGTCTGTCAATTCTAAGGTTTGTTTTTTGGCGTAAAGCAAGATTCCGTTTAGCAGCCGTTGAAGCCGCTCTGACTCTTCCAGCGCCAGGCCAAGACGAATTTTCGACCTTTCAGGCAGATCCATACGCTTGAAGGAATTAAGTCCCATCACCACAGTCGTCAAAGGACTCCGCACCTCGTGGACAATCATGGCGGCGAGTTCCCCAATTTCTGCTAACCGAGCCAGGGCTTTTTCCGCCTGTTTACGTTCGCTGATATCCCGCGCCAAAGCCAGGGCGAGTTGACGTTCGGCAAATTTCAAAAGGCCTATGCGCACTTCCACTGGGAATTTAGCTCCATCTTTCCGGCGGTGGACTCCCTCAAAGGTAATCGGCGCGTCAGGCGCAAGCTGCTTCCATAGATCGGCGAATCCATCAGCCGTTAGCTCTTGCTGAATATCAAAAACAGAAAGGTTGACTAGTTCCTCGCGGGAATAGCCGAGACTGACACAAGCTTGTTGGTTAATATCGATCAGTTTGCCTTCGGCATTGGCCACAAAAAAGGCGTCTACTGCTTGCTCCACCAAGGTGCGGAAACGTTTCTCACTTTCTCTTAGGGCTTCTTCTGCTTGCTTCCGCTCAGTGATATCGTTGATCACTGACAGAATACAATCCTGACCTCCAATTCTAATCCGTTCTGCAGAATATAAAACGGTCTTAATGGCTCCAGAACAAGTGTTTAAGCGGCATTCACTGTTGCGTATAAACCCTGCTTGTTGAAGTGTTTGAATCAAATCGGCGCGGTCAGCCGGGTCGGTCCAAAGGTCGAGCTCAAGCGTTGTATGTCCAATGACTTGCTCCAGTTCGTCCCCCAGTAGCTTAAGAAAACTATCGTTCACTTCAACCAGATGTCCATCTTGAAGCGTACTGATGGTGATCGCATTTGGACTACAACGGAAGGCTTTGGCAAACTTTTCCTGTGAAAGTCGTAGATCCGCTTCTGCTCGTTTACGCTCTGCGATCGCCGCTGTAATCTGGCGAAACATTTGATTAAAAGCGACAGCAACCTCACCCAGTTCATCCCGTCGATTCGTCTTAACTGCAGCGAATTCTAGTAAATCTCCCTGCTCATCCCGACTGACCGCCTCGCCAGCACGGAGTAAATCCCGTCGCAAGATGAGGATGGGCGTAATCAAAATGCGCTCCAGCACAATCATCGTTGCTAAGGTGACAAAGATGGAGATGATCAAGACCAACCCGCTGATGCGACCGATAAAGGCGTAGATTTCTCGCTGCACACTGGAGGCGTCGTGGCGAATAATCAGAATGTATCGCCCCTCTAAAGGGGACATTAACCATACCGCGTCATATCGTTTTATCTGACGATTGAGGAAGTCTGCATTGCGGTTATGAATCACCTGGTCGAAAGACAACTCCGGCAGTTCACCAAAGGATCCTACCCGCTTCCCCTCGACTCGATAGAGGACGCCGCCAGTAACAAAACGATTCTGCTGAATTAGCTTAAGCTGATCCAGCAATTCCTGTTCCGGAATAAGCAAATCCCTATTCCCCAAGGCCCCACTCGCCTTGGCGCTCGATATTGATTTGAGATGCTGCAGCAGTTCTCGCTCCCGGCGATAAACCGAAGGAATTAGAATAATACCTTCAATCACCAAAATACTGGCGAATACCCAGAGCACAATCTGTTGTGACAGACGGGATTTAAATAGATCAGATAGAACTCCGAGCCTAGATGACAAAATACCGCCCTCCTACAAAAACTGGTAAGGGGTCGTGGAACCTGAGTTTCAAGTCGTCGTTCGCAGGAATCGCCATTATCATCTGAGAAACTCTCATTCAATACCTAGCCGGCAATGACTTTGGTTCTATAGCAATCCTATCTAGGGTTGCAGCCCTGGCTAAATGCACCTTTACCCTCACTCTAGATTATTCGACCTTTCTAGCCTTTGGTTTCTGACCATCTGCCTAGTAAGTTTAGGATAGGGAATGGACAAAATGATTAGGCAGTAGGCCAGTAAGTCAATAATGGACATTAAAGACGGTTTCGTAGGGGCAGTCGGCAATACCCCCCTAATTCGGATCAACAGTTTCAGTCAAGAAACAGGCTGTGAAATTTTGGGAAAGGCGGAATTTCTGAACCCAGGCGGTTCAGTCAAAGATCGGGCGGCCCTCTATATCATTCAAGACGCTGAAGAGCAGGGACTGCTAAAGCCGGCGGGAACTGTTGTTGAAGGGACAGCAGGTAATACTGGCATTGGTCTAGTTCACATCTGCAACGCTAAGGGCTACAAATGCTTAATTATCATCCCAGAAACTCAATCTCAGGAGAAGATTGACTTGCTGCGGACTTTAGGGGCTGAGGTTCGCACCGTACCAGCTGTGCCCTATCGCGACCCGAACAACTATGTGAAAGTATCGGGCCGACTGGCCGCAGAGATGGATAACGCCATTTGGGCAAATCAGTTTGATAATCTGGCTAACCGCCGCGCCCACTACGAAACGACCGGCCCAGAAATTTGGCTACAGACAGATGGCAAGATTGACGCCTGGGTAGCCTCAACCGGAACTGGCGGCACCTATGCAGGAGCTGCTATGTTTTTTAAGGCAAAAAATCCTAATATTCAGTGCGTAGTAGCCGATCCCATGGGCAGCGGCCTCTATAGCTTTATTAAAACCGGAGAAATTAAGACTGAAGGCAATTCCATCACCGAAGGCATTGGCAATAGCCGCATCACCGCCAACATGGAAGCCGCTCCCGCTGATGACGCCATTCAAATCGACGATCATGAAGCCCTACGGGTGGTTTACCAACTCCTCCACAAAGATGGCTTATTCATGGGGGGGTCTGTGGGCATTAACGTAGGCGCTGCTGTGGCGCTCGCCAAGGAAATGGGACCTGGCCATACCATTGTCACAGTTCTCTGTGATGGCGGTGCGCGCTACCAATCGCGTTTGTTTAATCAAACTTGGTTAGAGTCGAAGGGGCTATGGTCAGATAATTTGATTAGCCTTTAACTTTAATGTTTGAAATATTGCCAACCATGCGGACGTTCCCAGGAAAATTGCGGGTAGGTCTTTCCTGCGCCAGAAGCTGCTTTAGGGCGAGCCAAATAAACGGAGGAATAGTGTCACGGTAACGGCTACAGAGCCGTTGAGGTTCTTGAATAAGGCGATACAGCCACTCAAAACCTAAGTCGCGAACTAACCGCGGGGCTCGCTTTTGCAGTCCGGCATAAACCGGGAAAGCCCCACCTAAGCCAATCATCACAGCCTGAATCTTATCTTTGTGCTGAGCCATCCAGCGTTCTTGCTTAGGACAGCCAAGAGAGATCATCACCAAGCCAGCTCCACTGTTATGCACCTTCTCAATTAATGCTTGATCTTCAGCTGGCGTTAGAGGCCGAAATGGGAGAGGCTCCATATCTGCAATCGGGAGATCGGGAAACTCC
>JAKSDM010001008.1 GCA_022360135.1 Pseudanabaenales cyanobacterium
CCAGCTGGCTTTGTTTCAACCCGACCAGAATACGCTCCAGCACATTGAGGCGCAATCAAAGGTCGGCGATTATTCGCTGCTGCTGAAGCTTTGGGTGACGGGTCTAGTATTTGATTGGCAAATGATTCGGCCGAAACAAAAGCTCCAACGTGTCAGTTTGCCGACCTATCCATTCGCCAAGGAAAGGTACTGGGTGCAGGTATCTCCGAGGTTGGCTGCAAGCGTTCATGCTGTGATCCGGCCATCGGCAGGCGACGCACCGCAGCCGCTCGCAACGATGCTGTCAGGGCAATCCCGCCTGGTTGCCTTGACAGATTCAAGCGGGACGCCCAGCGCGTTTCCTGCGCCGATTACCGCCAAGGCGTCAAGGCCGCTGCGTCCGCCAATGGACTGGCGGCAGACGCTGGAGTCGTTCAAGCAGCCATCGCGGTTCAGTGTGAACACGGAGGAGCACGGGGACGGCGTTGTGTCGGTTCGAATCGACAGCTTCGACGGTCGTAATCGCTTGACTAAGGATGCGCTCGACGAGTTGGAGCGCACATTAGAGACGGCGTGTGACCGGGCAGATGTAAAAGTGATATTGCTAAGGGGCAATGACCATTTCTTCCTTACCGGCAACACGACGGAGGTTTCGATCTTTGACCAAGCGCTTGGTCGGTTGACGCTCGAGCGGGACGTTCCGATCATCGCAGTGGTGAAGGGCGCGGCATCCGGGGCGGGATGGATTGCGGGAGCGCTTTGCGACTTGATAGTCTGCAGTGAGGAGAGCAAATTTCAATTGTTCGAGCCTGGTGCCGAAGCATCCATCTCACAAGCGGCTATGGATTTCCTAACAGAGCGCTTCGGCCGTGCGATCGCCCAGGTCCTGATTCAACGCGGCGATCGCTGCACAGGTGGCAAATTGCGCGACCTTGGCGCTGGTTGCCCGGTATTGCCTCGTCATGACATCGATGCGTTCGCTTTGGCTCTCGCCCGTCGAACGGCAGGCGCCCCGCGTCAATCTCTAATGTTGTTGAAGCGGCGCCTTTCCCGGACCATTGCGGAGGCATTTGATCGGACGGCCAATGCGACGCCTTTTGTTGAGGATGCTGATTCACGTTTAGGATATGAGGCGTCTGAGGCGCTTTTGTGGTCAGCATTCAAGGCCAATGCGGCGGACGCAGCGGACGCGGAAACGCCCGAAACCGCGAACTTGCAGTCTGAAGTTGTCAAAATGGAGGTCTTTCCCGATGGCGTCGCTGTCCTGACGATGGGCGATAGAGACAGCAAGAATACCTTTACTGAAGCGCTTTCCTGGGGCATCATTGAAGCCTTTGAACGCATTGAAAAGACTCCCACAATCAAGGTGGTCGTGCTGACAGGTTACGGCCATTACTTTGCTTGCGGCGGCACCCGCGAGGCGCTGCTCGCCATTCAGGAAGGTCGGGCGCGTTTCACTGATTCACCGGTTACTAGCCTACCGCTGAAATGTGACATTCCCGTGATTGCCGCAATGCAAGGCCACGGCATCGGTGCTGGGTGGGCGCTTGGGATGTTCTGCGATGGCGCGGTATTCAGCAGTGAGAGCATTTATCACAGCCCCTACATGCAATATGGATTTACGCCAGGCGCCGGTTCGACCCTCGTTCTCCCGCATCAGTTTGGGCATGACCTCGGCCGTGAAATGCTGTTCGGCGCTCGGGAATTCAAGGGACATGAGTTGAAGCTTCGCGGCATCCGCATGCCCGTACTGCCGCGTTCAGAGGTGTTGAAGCGCGCTATGGCGGCGGCGCATCACCTGGCGGGAAGAGGCCGCCAGACTTTGGTGGACTGGAAGCAGAAGTGCGTCCGCGCATTAAGGCGACGACTGGAATCGATCTACGCTGCGGAGCTCGCCATGCATGAGCAGACCTTTGTGGATAACCCGGACGTGCGGGCGCGGATTGAGACACTGTACAGCGGCCCGCCCGATGCCGCAGAAAATCAAACGCAGCAGGATGCGGCGCAGTCCGACCACAATGCTCCCGAAACATCGGCGACTGACGGCGAAGTCTTACGCTCCATTGTTCACACCTTGCGAGAAACGCTAGCCGCCGAATTGCACATGAAGTCGGACAAGTTGGACAATGAGGTGGCGTTCATTGAAATGGGGCTCGACTCTATCAACAGTGTGACATGGATGCGCGAAGTCAATCGGCGTTATGGACTGTCCATCCCCGCCATGGCGGTCTACAACCACCCGACAATCCATGAGCTGGCAAGGCATGTACTGCGCGAGGGCAATAAGCTCGGACTCTTCTTACCGGAAAACAGACAATCGACCCAACCTGAACATTCGGAGGTTGACGCCGCCAATGTCGCAACGACGAAAGAGTCTGCGAATGCTGAGCAGGTTGGCGCTTTCAAAACGACTCAATCGCAAATTGCGTATCGAGGCCGTGAGCTGAAGCGGTGCGACATTGCAGTGATCGGTATGGCGGGATGCTTTCCGATGGCCCGCGACATCGCGGCATTCTGGGACAACCTCGTCGAAGGCAAAGATTGCATCTCAGAGGTTTCGCCGGATCGTTGGCCGCTTGCGCCGTATTACAACCCTAGTCCAGAGGCGCCAGGAAAAACCTATTCTAAATGGATGGGCAGGCTGGAAGATGTAGACAAGTTTGATCCGCTTTTCTTCAACATTTCTCCGCTGGAAGCGGAGGCAATGGATCCGCAGCAACGTCTCTTCCTGCAAAGCTGTTGGAGTTGCATCGAAGATGCTGGTTACGATCCATTGCAGTTGACGGGAAGCAAATGCGGTGTCTTTGCGGGCTGCGGACCTGGCGACTATGGGTTGGGATTCGGTGGCGGAGAAATGGACGCGGCCGCTCTGATGGGAGGTTCCATGTCGATTCTGGCCGCCCGTATTTCCTATTTGTTGAATCTGCAGGGACCTTGCGTGGCCATGGACACTGCGTGTTCGTCGTCTCTGGTCGCCATTGCATCGGCCTGCGACAGCTTAACCCTCGGAAGCAGCGATCTGGCGCTGGCGGGCGGCGTCTGCGTGATGGCCGGACCAACGATGCACATTATGACAAGCAAGGCGGGCATGCTCTCGCCGGACGGGCGCTGTTTCACGTTTGACCAGCGCGCCAATGGTTTTGTGCCGGGCGAAGGAGTCGGCGTTATTCTATTGAAACGTTTCGAGGACGCCGAACGGGACGGGGATCGGATCGACGGCGTGATCCGGGGTTGGGGCGTCAACCAAGACGGCAAGACAAACGGGATCACCGCGCCCAACGGCGATTCGCAGACAAGGTTGGAAAAGTACGTTTACGATCGCTTTGGACTCAATCCTGAAAGCATCCAAATGGTCGAAGCGCATGGCACTGGGACGAAGCTCGGCGATCCAATCGAAGTAGCGGGCTTGAAAGCGTCTTTCCAAGCCTATACGAGTCGAAAGAACTATTGCGCTCTCGGATCGGTCAAAAGCAACGTCGGCCATCTTCTCGCCGCGGCGGGCATAGCTGGGGTGATCAAGTCGATGCTGGCTTTGAAACATCGCAAACTCCCTCCGACGATCCATTTTGAAACGCTGAACGAGCACATTGATCTGGATAATTCTCCGTTTTACGTGAATACGACCTGCCGGAACTGGGAGGTCGAGGCAGGTGAAGTCCGTCGCGCCGCCGTGAGTGGGTTTGGGTTCAGCGGCACGAATGCTCATGTGGTGATCGAAGAGTATCCGCCGTCTTCACAAGCAGACATGATCAACGAAAACCCTGCGCCCGCCGTCATTCTCCTGTCGGCGAAGAGTAGCGACCAGCTCAGAGAGATCGGCGAGAATCTACTCCACTATATGGACGGCCAATTCGCGGCGTCCGGATGCAGTTTGCCAGATCTGGCTTATACGCTCCAAATTGGGCGCGCCGCAATGGCTGAACGTGTAGCCTTCGTCGCCAAGTCAGAGGCGGCGTTGAAGACGATGATTCGGCGCTACCTTTCAGGAGACGATGTGGTTGGGCTTTTCCGAGGGCGCATTCAACGTGATCAGGACGCCTTGTCGCGGCTTGCTATCGACGGCGCCCTGAACGAATTGGTCGAAAAATGGATGGCGCAGGAGGATTATGCCAAACTGATGGAGCTCTGGGTCAACGGTCTTGACATCGATTGGAAACGTATGCACGTCGGGCGAAAGCGGCGCCGGGTTTCCCTGCCTACTTATCCCTTTGCGCGCGAGCGCTACTGGAGGGAGCCGAGGCATTCTGTAGCCGCGTCGGCGGATGAAACCACCAGCAGCGCTCCAGTTGTGAACCCTGCGCTCGCAGGTCAAGATCGGATGCCTTCGACTTTGTTGTGTCGGCCAGTATGGAAAGAGTCGGCGGTTTCTGTCGATGAGGACAATTCCGAAACCTTCATCCGCCATGTGGTTCTGCTGTGTGGAAGTTTCGCGTCGCAGGCTGCGGTGATCGAGTCCAAACTGCCGGGCGTGCACTGCGCTGCTTTGTACTGCGCCGCCGCCGATATCACGGATCGTTTTGAGGACGTCAG
>JAKSDM010000989.1 GCA_022360135.1 Pseudanabaenales cyanobacterium
AGACGATCTCTGACAACTCATTTCCAAATGAAGAATAGAGGAAGTTTTTGCCAGATTTATAAATAAGCAAAATCTAATTTGGAGAGAAGAAGGCACATGAAAAGAGAACGCACGACAAGAAAAGGTGGTTTACTGCCGAAGTTTGCAATGCTGGCAGCCGGTATGTCCTTTAACCAATGGCTAAAAATTCTTTTAGAAAGCGGAGGTATTGAGCGAAAGTATTTACTCAAGGCGTTATGGATTTCAGTTTTGACAGTTGCATATACTCCCCTTAGACTTTTTGAACGGATCAAATTTGGTAAAAAAATTCAAAACGTAGAGCTAAAATACTCTCCGATTTTCATCCTTGGCCATTGGAGAAGCGGAACATCCTACCTTCATCGCCTGATGGCTCAAGATAAAAATCTGGGGTATGCTTCAGTCATTCAACTTAGTTTTAACTCGGAATTTTACTTGACAACTGATCGCTTCATAAAAGCTTTGCTAGGAGACAAGCTTTATTCAGAAGCGGCTGCTTATCCTTTAGAAGATGAGTATGCAATATTCCATGCGTCCCCTTATTCATTTTATCGTATGCTTTGTTTCCCAAAATGTACGTATGATTTGTTCAAGAAATTTGTTTTATTTGATCAGGTCAATGGGCAAACTAGAAATCTCTGGAAAAAAGTATATTTGAGAGTTTTAAAGAAGTTAACCTTTAGCGCAAATGGAAAGAGATTGGTTCTCAAGAACCCTATGAATACTGGAAGAATTAACTTGCTGCTAGAAATTTTTCCAAATGCTAAGTTTATCCACATATATCGAAATCCGTATATGGTTTATTGCTCTTTAAAGCGATTGGAGGCTGCAAATGTTTACACAAATAGGCTGCAAAATATCTCTACCGAAGAATGGGAAGAGGTTGTTCTTTTCGTTTATCGAGAGCTGATGCAAAGTTATTTGACTCAGAAAAAGTCTATACCAACAGGTAACCTTGTAGAAATAAAATATGAAGACTTCGAAAAAAATCAACTGGGGGAACTCGAAAGAATTTACAAAGAACTTGACCTTTCAGGATTTTCTCAATCAAAAGAGGCTTTTAAGACTCTTATTGATAATGAAAACAAAAAGCATCGGTCCAGAGACTATGAACTCAGTGAAGAAAGCATCGAAAGAATAAAGCAACACTGGTGGTTCGCTCTTGAAAAGTGGGGATATGAACTACCTACAAGTATCCAAATAACCAAGTAGTATCACAAATTTTTCCCCAATCTGATTTACTCATGAAGGTTTTTTTTATTGTCTGGCTGGGACGATTTCTTTCTTTACTGGGTTCTAGGCTGACAGGTTTTGCCCTGAGTGTCTGGGTCTATCAAAACAGTGAGTCAGTTACCCTGTTTTCGCTCACAGCTTTGTCAACAACTCTGCCAGCTGTGTTGATCTCTCCTATTGCCGGTCTGCTTGTAGACCGTTGGGATCGTCGCTGGATTATGATAATCAGTCAGATCGTGGCGAGCCTAAGAACATTAGCTATTTTTTTTCTGCTAATCAGTCATCACCTCGCACTCTGGCAAATTTGTTTAGCTAATGTGGCGGCTTCAACATTCACATCTCTCCAATTTCCAGCTTTTCTCTCCGCTTCAACTTTGTTGGTTCCCAAACAGTACCTCACACAGGCTATGAGCATTACTCAGATTGGGGTATCTGCAAACGGAATCATTGCACCTATGATGGCGGGGGCTTTACTTGTGACCATCCAAATGCATGGCGTGCTTCTGGTGGATTTTGCCACCTTCATCGTTGGGATTTGTACACTTCTGGCGGTGAAATTCCCGCAGGTAGCTCCAGCAGCAACTGAAAAATTGAAACAAGGCTCATTTTTGCAGGAGATGGGTTACGGGTGGCAATATGTTAAAGCTAGACCTGGGCTCCTGGGACTACTTGTTTTCTACGCTTTCAGAAACTTTTTGCTTGGTCTAGTTAGTGTGCTGACAGTTCCGTTGGTTTTATCTATTGCTTCTTCAGACGTTTTGGGTAGGATTCTGGCAATCAGCGGAGTCGGGATGCTGATGGGTAGCTTGGTTCTAGCAAAAAGGGGAGTTCCTAAGCACCATTACATTATTACTATGTTTGGCTTTAACGCCCTGGCCGCTGTCGCGATGATAACGGTTGGCTTGCGCTCATCGATTCCTCTAGTGACGCTATCTGGTTTCCTCTTATTTTTTTGTGTACCTTTCATAAATATACCTAACCAGGTAATTTTTCAACGGAAGGTTCCTGCCCATATTCAGGGAAGAGTATTTGCCTTAAGGCGAGCCTTTGCAACGATGGCTCTGCCCCTTGGTTATGTTGTTTCTGGTCCCCTGGCGGATAGGGTATTTGAACCCTTAATGCTACCTAACGGTTTCTTAGCTGGAAGCATTGGTACGCTGATTGGAGTCGGCCCTGGACGGGGTATTGGTCTGATGTTCATTATTACAGGTTGTTTGACCCTATTTGTTACGCTGGCGGCATATCAATATCCCCGATTGCGTCATTTGGAAATTGAGTTGCCTGACGCTATCCCTGACGACAGATGACTCCTAAACTTAAATGCACAATGGTTTTTCATCTCCCGCTTATCGGCAAAATTGGTTGGCCGCCTCCGTTGACAGTCAGCCTCCTGGCGATCGGTTTAATTGGCTCTGGGGTGGGGGTCTACTGGGCCACCCGCGATCGCGTCAGCGCCGCTGATATAGAGGCGCTGACACTGCCTATAGAAACTCAAACCATTACCATCAGGATTGAAGCCAGTGGTACGGTAGAACCTATCCAAACCGTGAATCTCAGCCCTCGCACCTCTGACATTCTGGCTGAGCTTTATGTGGAACAGGGAGATCAAGTGGCTCAAGGACAGGTGATTGCCCGCATGAAGGGGGATGACATTGAAGCAGAGGTGATCCAAGCCCAAGCCAGGGTTACCCAAGCTGAAGCCCGACTAGCCAGACTTCGCAATGGCAATCGAGCCGAAGAAATTACCCAGAGCCAAGCCAGAGTTACGCAAGCAGAAGCGCGTGTGGCGGATGCTGAGGCAAGGCTGACATTGGCCATCGAACGGGCTGGGCGTAATCGCTTCCTGACTGATCGGGGCGCCCTTTCTCGTGATGAACTTGACGCTGCTATGCAAGAAGTCGAGAGCGCTAGAGCCGATTTAGAGCTGGACCGCGCCAACCGACGAGAAGCCCAAGAAAACTTGTCTCTGCTGCAACAGGGGAGTCGAGTTGAAGATATTGTCGAGGCTGAGGCGCAGTTACAAGAAGCTGTTGGCAACTTGCGAGCCGTCGAAGTACGACTTGAGGATACCTATATTAAGGCTCCCTTTGATGGCGTCATTGCCCAAAAATTCGCTACAGCAGGAGCCTTTGTCACCCCGACCACATCCGCCTCTGAAGTCTCTTCTGCAACTTCGTCAGCCATTGTTGAGATTGCTAGAGGTTTAGAGGTGTTGGCGGCGGTTCCGGAAGTTGATATTGGAGAAATTCTGGTGGGGCAACGGGTGGAAATTGTGGCGGATGCCTACCCCGACCAAAGTTTCAAGGGTAGAGTCAGATTAGTGGCGCCAGAGGCAATCCTTGAGCAAAACGTCACCTTATTCCAGATCAGGATTGAGTTAGTAACAGGTCAGGACCAGCTCAAATCGGGGATGAATGTCGATGTTGAGTTCATTGCTGATCAATCACGGGAAACCATCCTTGTGCCAACGGTGGCCATTGTCACCCGCAATGGCGAACCCGGAATCTTGACGCCTGACGATAATCAACAACCGCTTTTCCGGTCAGTCACCTTGGGGTCAGTAGTGGAAAACCGGATAGAAATTTTGCATGGCTTACAAGCGGGTGAACGGATTTTTGTGAATTTGCCGCCGGGTCAAAACCTGGAAGACCTTAGGTCTGAGGAGGGTCGACGAGAGGACTAGGCTTTATCCCTCTGCGCTTGTATCAGTTCCCTATCTGGAGTAATCGATGATTGACATCGCGGAAAGTTTAAAGATGTCGGTTAGAACCCTAACAGCCAATCGGCTGCGCAGTGCTCTAACTATGTTGGGGATTATCATCGGTAATGCCTCAGTCATTGCAATGGTCGGTGTTGGCGGAGGAACCCAACGATTCGTAGCCAATGAAATTGAGAATTTAGGTCCCAATACCCTATTTATTTATCCCGGCAATCAGGAGTCGCGGCGATCGCGCTCTACCTTGCCCAAGACTTTGGTGCTGAAGGATGCCGAAGCGATCACAGAACAGGTCGATTCAGTGCGAGCAACGGCTCCCACGTTTAACGATCGCGGCGTCATCGTTTATCGTAATCGCTCAATCAATACCTCTATTGTCGGCGCCACCCCCAGTTTCCCGATTGTGAATAACTTCAATATGGATCAGGGGACATTTTTCACTGGACTCGATATGCAGCGTAGTCAGCGAGTTGTCGTGCTGGGATACGAGATTGCTAACCAGCTATTTGATCAACAAAGTCCGCTAGGTCAAAAACTGCGGATTAAACAGATCCGCTTTCAGGTAATCGGAGTTCTAGCGGAAAAAGGGTCTAATCTAGGAAACGTCAATTATGATGATGCGGTTTTAGTCCCTTTAACCGTGATGTCCCGGCGGTTGGTGGGGCAAACCTCCCCCTTTGGTCTTGAACTCAGCAATATCGCCGTGTCGGTTCAGGATGAGCCAAGTATTGAGGTGGCCAGGTTCCAGATTACCAACTTGCTAAGACTCAGGCATCGGGTTCAGGGGGAAGATGACTTTTTGGTGAGGACCCAAAAAGATCTGCTGGATTTCACCAGCGGCATTACGTCAGCCCTGACCGCTATGTTGGCTGCGATCGCCAGTATCTCGCTGCTGGTAGGCGGCATCGGCGTGATGAATATTATGCTGGTCTCTGTTAAAGAACGAACCCAAGAAATCGGTCTTAGGAAGGCGATCGGCGCTTCTGAACAAGATATCCTGGTTCAATTCATGATTGAAGCCTTTCTCTTATCCGCTGCTGGAGGAGTCATCGGGGCCACAATCGGAATAGGCGGGGTGCTGCTGATTGGGTTTTTTACCCCGTTTCAACCTCAAATTTCTGGGGTGGCTGTACTCGCCGCCGTCAGTATTTCCGGCGGCATCGGTCTTTTCTTTGGCGTCCTGCCCGCTCAGCAAGCGGCTAAATTA
>JAKSDM010000783.1 GCA_022360135.1 Pseudanabaenales cyanobacterium
GATGATAACCGATACTCAACGGCAGTATCTTATCTTGGGAGGGGTGATCGGCGCGATCGCCGCGATCGCGGCTGGTCTCTGTGTCTGGGGAACCTACCAACGCTATTGGAGTATGCAAGCGTTCCGCCGTCAAACCCCGCAAGCTCATTCACCGTCTATCTGGAGACAGATTCAGATTGCCTTCAGCACTCGCCCTTTCATATATGTGATTGGCGTCTATCTTTTTTCCTGGGTAGGGCTCCAGGTATCGGCTGCGATCTTGCCTTACTTTGTGGTGAACGTGATGGGTCTGGCAGAGAATCACTTTACTCAGATGGCGATCGCGGTGCAGGGAACCGCCCTGACCATGATGTTGTTCTGGGGTAATCTCGGTCAATGGATAGGTAAACGAGCCATCTACTGCCTGGGAATTCCTTTAACCCTAGTGGCGCTGATTGGCTTCTTTCTCCTCCAACCTGGACAGGTTGGTCTGATGTACGGGTTAGGGGTAATGGTAGGGATGGGGCTTTCAACCGCTTACCTAGCGCCTTGGTCCATGCTGCCAGATGTGATCGATTTGGATGAGTTAAACACCGGACAACGGCGTGAAGGTATTTTCTGTGGATTTTTGATTCAATTGCAAAAACTAGGAACAGCAATTTCAATTTTTTTGGTGGGTAAAACGTTGGACTGGTCAGGGTTTGTATCAGAGGTAGCGGCTCAGTCTCCCGTGGCTCAACCGGAGTCTGCATTGTGGGCGATTCGATGGCTGATGGGGCCTCTGCCGGGTTTAGCACTTGCTATTGGGGTAGTTGTGGCGGCATTTTATCCCATTAGTCGAGAGGTCCACCAAGAGATTTTGCTCAAGCTCAGTCAACGGGCGTCTAAATGAACTTTGATCGACGTTCCCCATTCTCGGTAGACGGTGGATGGCAGACAGTAGACAGGGAGATAGCCCCGTCTACCACCTACTTACCTATGATCGCCTACTCAAGGTTTAACAGCTTCTAAGGCGTTCCCATACTTGAGTGAGTCAAAAATCACAGAAGCCCAGGTATTCTGGCGATCTCGATAGATATTGAAGAGAACAGCGCTGCCAGTATTGGCGCCATTTACTCCTCCCCAGGCGGCTGGACGATATCCCCAGTTTCCTTGCCAATCAACAATGAGAGCGTCATCTTGCCAGATCCGGATGTTCCCTTGGTATGGATCGCCAACATAGCTAGGGATAAACTCATACGCCAAGGTATACCATCGATTGCGGTCTATCTGGGTTTTTCCAATCACGAGCGGTTCATCATAATGCATGGTTCCAGTGGTGTCATTCCGCACCCAGAATTCCAATTGTAGGGTATTCCCACCATTCTCGCTCCAGTTGGGCGTGATCTGCACGCTAAAAGGGGGAGAATGAGGCGAGCCCTGCCAAACCTGAGAAATCATTGTCATCTCGACTGGCGTCTCAAAGTCACTGTGTAACTTAAAAGCGTATCCAAAGTAATAAGGCCCCTCAAACCCCTTATCTCCCTGAAAACGAATGCGATGAGCATCTCCTGACGGGACGAACTGGTACTCAGTCTTGTCATTACAACATCCCTCCGAGGGTTCTGCAATTAGCTGTAACGCTTCCGATCCGTGAAATGCATCACTCACAATCCTGGGTTTTGCCACATATCGTCCCTTCTTATTGTGTTTATACGTGACGTCATTATCTTTCAAGTCCCATGACGACTTGA
>JAKSDM010001619.1 GCA_022360135.1 Pseudanabaenales cyanobacterium
AGTGTAGAAGGGCTAGCGACAGCGGCCTCTGATGTCGTTTTGGTGTGGGGAGAGCGGGTTTTTAGAGAACTGATTAAGCAATACGGGGTTGAACCGAGTCGCTTGCGGCTGGTGGGCAATCCTCTGCACGATCGCATCAGTGCGATTGACTCGCAAGCGGTTCAACAGCGGCTAATTCAAGCTTATCCCCAGCTGGCGGAGCCGTTGGCGACTAAGCAGATTTTACTGGTGGCCACCTGTCTCCATACCGAATACCGAGGACTAGCGGCTGAACCTGACGTGTATCTGAACTATATGGAACACCTCTATAAGAGCATTGACTTCTCTAAGACACTGCTCTTGATTAAGATGCATCCTCTAGATACCTGTCAGCCAAATCTATATTTGCAAGCCATCCCGCCAGAGCTATCCGACACAGCGGTGACTATCATTGAAGCGAACCAGACTGAGCTAGATATTTATTTCCTCTTGAAGATTTCCAAGGCTCTGATTACCAGAGCCTCTACCGTAGCTGAAGAAGCCCTAATGATGGGCAAACAGGTCGTGTCTTTCGATTACTTCACTGAGGGACCGGCCAAAGGCTATCGACATTTAGAAGAATATGGCGTTTATCAAACCGTTTACCCCACGCCTAAGCATTCTCTTCGGCAGGCGATCAACCAAGCCTTGGAGCCTTCCGGTTTAACTCCAGCGTCAGGCGCTGACAAAGACTTGGCGGCGGAATTTACCTATCGGTTAGATGGCCAATCTACAGTCAGAGCGGCGGATGTCCTACTAGAGGAACTGCTGACGGTTGGGGCCAATGAACATGAGCTGATTAACTCGCTAGCGTAAGGAAAAATTCGGAAATTTGCCCCAGCGCTCTGGTTCCGAAGTCATCAATAGACTCTGTAGATCAATTATTTGGGACAGGGCTCAGAATTGCCCGTCTCAAGACTTGCGCGATAGGTAGTAAGGCAGTGCGGAGATGGAGGCTAAGACACATGAAAACGGTTGCGCTAATTGAAACAAACCATGGGAATGGTCATCATTTAACCTACCTTAGATTATTTACAAAATGCTTGCTTGAGCTAGGACACCGGGTAATGGCGTTTTATCCCCAGCCCGATGAGCTCACCACATGGACTAAACTCAATTGCGCCGAGCACTCAGAAAGACTCTGGACTTTTAAGCTGGATAAGGCTAAGCGCCGGAAGATACCTTTAATTGGCTTGGCGCCGCAGCCAGTCGCTGTGATTGAGCGGTGGCGACATGCTGCATCGGCAATTTGTCAGGCATCAGAAAAAATTGGGTTTTCACCTGATTTAGTATTTTTCAATTGGCTCGATAATTATCTCAGTCACTATCTACCGCATCCTATTATTGACTACGTTTTTCCCTACAATTGGTCGGGCATTTATTTTAGACCGGGTATCTTACGGTTTGGAGAGCGCTCTTTAACTGGATTAGGCGAACCATTGGCGCACTACGCAGTGGCTAAGTCTTCGCGATGTCAGGCCCTGGCGATGCTGAATGAAGAGCTAGTAGAGGCACTTCAGCAAGAGTTGCGCAAGCCTGTTATCGCCTTTCCTGATATTACAGATGAAACACCGCCTGAGCCTAACTTTTCCCTTGCCAAAGAAATTCGAGAAAAAGCAGGGTCAAGGAAAGTAATCGGTTTAATTGGTTCTCTCAGTAAGCGAAAGGGGATTTTAACGTTATTGGAATCGGCTCAGCAATCAACTCAAGAGAATTGGTTTTTTGTATTGGCTGGAGCTCTGGTTGAAAATTTATTCCATCAAGATTTTGATCGACGACTAACCGATGACTATCGGCGGGTCAAACAATTCATTGAGTCTCCGCCGCCTAACTGTTTCTTCTATCTTGAGTCTATTCCAGACGATGGCAAGTTTAATGCCGTTATTGACGCCTGCGATGTTTTATTCGCGGCCTATGAGAACTTTCCCTACAGCAGTAACTTGCTAACAAAAGCCGCTGTTTTCAAGAAACCTATTATCGTGAGTGAAGGGTTTTGCATGGCTGAGCGAGTGAAAAAATTCAGGTTTGGCGTTGCCATCCCAGAAGGAGATGTATCTAAGTGTATTCAGGCGTTGCACTATCTTTGCGATCAACCTGATGCGGTTGGAACTAAGCTCAATCCAGATTTTGACGGCTATAAATCGCTCCATTCACGGGAGCAAATTCGTCACGTTTTTGAATTGATTCTTAGTCGTATTGACGCTCAATTGATGGTCGCTTAGTCGTTTGTCACTTGTTTTAGTTGGTTGTTTATAATCTAGGATTGTGATAATGAAGGTTCTAGTCACAGGTTCTAGCGGTCTGATTGGCTCAGAAGCGGTTGAATACTATGACCGTGAGGGGCATCAGGTCGTTGGCGTTGATAATAATATGAGGGCTGAGTTTTTTGGGGCTCAGGGAGATACGACATGGAATCTGCGGCGGCTTCAAGAGATGTCTCAGCAGTTTACCCATTACAGTATTGATATTCGCGATCGCCAAAGTCTATTCAAGCTATTTGAGGAAAATCTATTTGATCTGATTATTCACTGCGCCGCCCAACCCTCCCACGACAAAGCCTGCCAGATTCCTATTCTTGATTTCGAAGTCAATGCGTTAGGAACGGTCAACTTGTTAGAGGCGACTCGACAATTTTGCCCAGAAGCCGTATTTGTCCACATGAGTACGAATAAGGTCTATGGGGATGTTCCTAACGAGATGCCGCGGATTGAACTAGAAAAGCGCTATGACTATGCTCGTCCAGAAGACTTTCATGGTGTCTCTGAGACCTGCCGTATCGATCACTGTCTGCATTCGCTCTTTGGGGCGTCCAAAACAGCAGCTGATGTGGTTGCGCAGGAGTATGGCCGCTACTTCGGCATGAAGGTTGGGATTTTCCGAGGCGGTTGTCTCACAGGACCTTCCCATTCAGGGGTTGAACTTCATGGTTTCCTCTCTTATTTAGTCAAGGTTGCGGTGACTGGTAAAACCTACAAAGTCTTTGGCTATAAGGGTAAACAGGTGCGGGATAACATTCATAGTTACGATGTAATCCAAGCCTTTGAAGCGTTTCGACAACGCCCTAGACCGGGCGAAGTCTATAATTTAGGGGGCGGCCGCGAAAATAGCGTTTCTATCCTTGAATCCTTTGATTTGGTTGAGGACCTCACTGGGCGCAAGGTAAATTGGGAATACATTGAAAACAATCGAATTGGCGATCACATCTGTTATATTTCGGATCTGCGCAAGATGAAATCCCATTTCCCAGGATGGGGAATCACCCGCAGTCTTAAAGAGATTTTCCAGGAAATAGTGACGGCGGAAAAAGCTCGTCCTGTCGCTGTCTAGCGATTGGAGAATGACGGTTATGTCTATGCATGGCGCTGTTTGAGAGAATCCTGATGAAAACTCTAATTCTTAGTACTGCTGATATTGAGGGTGGCGCCGCCCGGGCTGCATACCGCCTCCATCAGGGCTTGCAGGCTGTCGGGGTCTCCTCTCAAATGTTGGTGCGGGCTCGGTTCAGCGGCGACAAAAGTGTAATTGCCGAGAAGTCAGTCCTAACCAAGTTGGGGCCGCAGATGAATAGCCTGCCGCTACGACGCTATTCCCACCGAGAGCGCACCCTGTTTTCCCCCCAATGGTTTCCCGATGCGTTGGCTAAGAAGACGGCGGATATGAATCCTGATGTGGTTAATATGCACTGGGTCTGCAACGGCTATCTGCAGCTTGAAACGCTGGCGAAGCTAAATAAACCTTTATTTTGGACACTTCAGGATATGTGGGCTTTCACTGGGGGATGCCACTATAACCAAGACTGCGATCGCTACCAAGACGCCTGTGGCCGCTGTCCCCAACTTAACAGCGCCAAGGAGCGGGACCTCTCCCGATCGATTTGGCGGCGCAAGCGTAAAGCCTGGAAAAACTTAAATCTAACCATTATTACCCCTAGTTCATGGATGGCCGACTGTGTCCGAGCCAGTTCCCTGCTGGGGGAGCAAAGGGTAGAGGTGATTCCATTTTGTCTAGATACGGAGCGATATCGACCCGTCGATCCAAAAGTCGCCCGGGATTTGCTCAAATTGCCGCAAGATAAGCAGATTATCTTGTTTGGCGCTTTGTCGGCGACTGCAGACAAGCGCAAAGGCTTTCATCTGCTCCTGCCTGCCCTACAGAAGCTAAGCCAATCGGGATGGCGAGACAAAATTGAGTTGGCGGTATTTGGCGCCTCTGAGCCAGAAAATCCAGTCGACCTTGGCTTTAAGGCCCATTACCTGGGTTCTTTTCAAGATGATTTGGCCTTAGCCTTAGTCTATTCGGCTGCTGATGTCATGATTGCGCCTTCCCTACAAGAATCCTTTGGCCAAACAGCCTCTGAAGCGCTAGCTTGCGCTACCCCCGTTGTCGCTTTTAACGCCACGGGATTGAAGGATATTGTTGACCATCAGCACAATGGTTATTTGGCTCAACCGTATGAGGTTAAAGACTTGGCTCAAGGCATTGCCTGGGTGCTTGAGGATGGGGAACG
>JAKSDM010000888.1 GCA_022360135.1 Pseudanabaenales cyanobacterium
AAAAAGTAGCAGCCCCACCCTAAAAACACCGACATAGGAAGCTAGATGGGGCTGGAGACGCAGTTAGGAGGTATCTTGGACTCCAAGATATAGTCAGAATCTCATAACTCTACAGCATTTAAGAAGTTCTTAATTTAATTTTGGTTTTGAGTATCCAAATGTTTACATTCTCAAAAAAATAAACAATCTATACGATTTGACCTTGACCCACCGAGCCAATTGGCACATTAAAGGTAGAAACCCTTTAGATTGCCAGCCCATTGCTTAAACGTAGACCGTTTGCTCAACTCTAGGCGGACAGTCTGTAAGAGAATAATCATCAGCGGTTTTTAAGCAGACCGCTAGCCTTCTAAAAGGCTAGTGGTCTCAAATTATGGAATAGGAGGTCGGATTATGGGGATTGCTAGTATTAATCCTGCAACCGGAGAAAAAATTAAGGGTTTTGAGGCCCTGACCGATGCCGCGGTTGCCGCCAAGCTGAACCTTGCCCAGCAGGGATTTGAGCGTTATCGTCAGACCTCGCTCTCTGAGCGCGCTAGGTGGATGCAGGCGGCCGCTCAAATTCTGGAAGACAAGCAAGAATCCTACGGTCGTTTGATGACCCTGGAAATGGGGAAGACCCTGGCCGCTGCGATCGCCGAAGCCCAAAAATGTGCTTGGGTCTGCCGCTACTACGCTGAGCACGCCGCCGATTTCCTCTCCGATACGCCAGCGGCGACGGACGCTAGCCAAAGCTTCATCCGTTACCAACCGCTGGGCGTGCTCTTGGCCGTTATGCCTTGGAATTTCCCCTTCTGGCAGGTGTTTCGCTTTGCCGCCCCCTCCCTGATGGCTGGCAACGTTGCGTTACTCAAACATGCCTCCAATGTGCCCCAATGTGCGCTGGCCATTGAAGAAATTTTCCAGCAGGCCGGCTTCCCAGACGGTGTTTTTCAGACATTATTGATTGGCGCTGATAAAGTCGCCAACCTGATAGCCGACGATCGGATCAAAGCAGCCACCCTCACGGGTAGTGAAGCCGCCGGGTCCAGTCTGGCGGCTGCAGCTGGCGAACAGATTAAAAAGACTGTGTTAGAACTAGGGGGGAGTGATCCGTTTATTGTGCTCGAGAGTGCTGATCTAGACGCTGCTGTCGCTACCGCTGTCACAGCCCGGATGCTCAACAACGGCCAGTCTTGCATCGCGGCCAAGCGATTTATCTTAGCCGATGCGATCGCCGATGAATTTCAGCAACGCCTGAAGGAAAAAATCCTGGCCCTTAAAGTGGGCGACCCGATGGACAACGCGACCGATATTGGCCCTCTCGCCACCCCTGACATCCTGCACGAATTGGATCAGCAAGTGCAGGCTTGTCTAGAAACTGGGGCAAAAGCTTTAGTGGGCGGCAAACCTAACCAAGCTCAAGCTCAATTGCCGGAAAATTTGCGCCAAGGCAACTTCTATCCCCCTACCCTGCTGACCGATATTCCCCCTGGAACCCCCGCTGACACCGAGGAATTTTTTGGTCCAGTCGCCCTAGCCTTCCAAGTCCCTAACATCGACGCCGCGATTAAACTGGCCAACTCCACCCCTCTGGGGCTAGGCGCTAGCGCTTGGACGACCAATCCAGCAGAACACGATCGCTTAATCAACGAACTCGAAGCTGGCGCCGTTTTCATCAACGGTATGGTCAAATCTGATCCGCGTATTCCCTTCGGCGGCGTTAAACGATCAGGCTATGGTCGCGAACTAGGTGTTCAAGGCATCCATGAGTTCGTCAATTTGAAGACGATTTGGATTAAATAGGACTAGGGAGGGGGAATTGAGGTAGCGTGTATTA
>JAKSDM010000058.1 GCA_022360135.1 Pseudanabaenales cyanobacterium
GAAAAAGCTAAAAGGCTACTCTTGGACGCTGGCTTCCGATATGATTCCTCAGCGCAGCTCTTTGATCGCAAGGGGAATCGGGTGCGGTTCACCCTCATGGTGCCTGCCGGGAGCACTGATTGGCAGGCGATCGCGGCTCAAATCGAGCGTGACTTAGGCCAAATCGGAATTCAGGTCGATGTTCAAGCCCTTTCTTTTTCAACCATTGTTGATAAATTACAGACCAGCCTGGATTGGGAATGTGTCCTGATTGGTTTGGGAGGAAGCGCCGAGCCTAATTCGGGGGCGAATTTCTGGCAACCAGAAGGCCGACTCCACTTATTTAATTTATCTTCAGACCCTGAACAAGATCCGTTGGAAGGTCGAGAGGTGGCGGATTGGGAGGCAGAAATCGGCCGCCTCTATACCCAGGCGGCGCAGGAATTAGATGACGAGAAACGCATGCGGATCTACACTAAAACCCAACAGCTGACCCAGGAAAATCTGCCGGTCATCTTCATGATTAACCCTTTGGCTATGGTGGCGGTGCGCAATCATATCAATAATGTTAAGTACACTGCCCTGGGATTATTGCTGTGGAATGTGTATGAACTTGAATACCTAAAGAACTGACTCGGGGTCAATGGTTAGAGGCCATCGTCTATTTGCACTTTTGTTAGCAGGGGTTTTGGTGATCGCCTTAACTGCCTGCAACCCTAATCAGCTTAAAAAGGACAGGGCTCAAGTCCCTAGATTTGTCTATAGTGTCACCAGCGATCCCAAAACCTTTAATGAAGTTTTGAGTGAAGAAATTCCGAATGTTTTTACTCTGATCTCTGAAGGATTAGTGACGCAAAACGGCCTTACTGGGGACCTGGAGCCTGCGCTGGCTGAATCCTGGGAAATTTCGCAAGATAACCTAAAAATTGTCTTCACCCTGAGGACCGGTTTGCAATGGTCGGATGGCGAACCCCTGACGGCGGATGACTTCGTCTTTACCTACAACGACATTATCTTTAACCCAGATATCCCTACAAGTACTCGTGACGTACTGCGGATTGGAGACGAGGGGCTATTGCCAGAAATCACCAAGCTAGATAACCGGCGGATACAGTTCACCGTACCAGAGCCCTTTGCCCCCTTCCTCCGAACAGCCGGTTCGATCAGCCCCATGCCCAAGCATGTACTGGCGGAAAGCATTCGTCAGAAAGATCCAGAAGGCAAGCCCTTATTTCTGTCCATCTGGGATTCCAGCGCCAATCCCCAGTCTGTGATCTGTAACGGCCCTTACCAACTTAGCCGCTATGTCCCTGGACAACGGGTGATATTCCAGCGCAATCCTTACTACTGGCGTAAAGACCAGCAGGGTCATCCGCAACCCTATATTGAGCAAATCGTTTGGGAGATTGTGGAAAATTCGGATGCATCCATGGCCCAATTTCGGTCTGGTAGTCTAGATGCGGTCGGGGTATCGCCAACTAACTTCCAGTTGCTCAAACGCGAGGAAGACCGGGGTAATTTCACGATCTTCGAAGGCGGCCCAGCCTTTGGCGTCACATTTATTACGTTTAACCTTAATCGGGGACGGCGCAATGGTAAGCCCCTGGTTGATCCGATCAAATCGCGTTGGTTCAACGATGTTAAATTCCGGCAAGCCATAGCCTATGGACTGGATCGCGATACCCTGCTCAACAATATTTACCGGGGCATTGGCGAGCCGCAGCACTCCCCTGTCTCAGTTCAGAGTCCTTATTATCTCTCTCCGGAAGAAGGGCTCAAGACTTATGACTATAACCCAGATAAATCCAAGCAACTGCTGGCTGAAGCCGGGTTTCGCTATACTGCTTCCGGTCAGTTGGTAGACGCTGAGGGAAATCCTGTCCGGTTTGTCCTAACAGCCCCTGCAGGTAGCGTAACGGGTGAGGCGATTATTTCTCAAATCAAGGGAGACCTCGAAAAAATTGGCTTCAGAGTTGATGTTCAGACCATTTCATTCTCAGCGTTGGTTGATAAATTGAACAACACACTCGACTGGGAATGTATCATCATCGGCTTCTCCGGCGGTATTGAACCCAATGCCGCCGCCAATCTCTGGAAGCCTGAAGGTAGATTGCATATGTTTAATCTAGCCGCTCAACCCGGACAGACGCCCTTAGAGGGGCGAGAAGTCTATGCTTGGGAAGCCGAAATTGGAAACCTTTATGTCCAGGCCGCTCGAGAGCTAGATGACGAGAAACGTAAGGCCATATACGCCCAAGCCCAACAACTCACCCAGGAGTATTTACCGGTTATTTTTTTGATCAACCCGTTGTCAATGGCGGCTGTGCGAAATCGGGTGAAAGGGGTTCAGTATACAGCCCTGGGTTCGGTGCTTTGGAATGTCTATGAACTCGAGATTGGTCACAGTTGATCGGGGTTCGAAATCTCATAAACTCAAATGAATGAAAATAGATCAAGAATCAGTTTGGAGTTAATGGGAGTTAATGGTTGGATTCCGTCGTTTATTGACAATACTTTTAATTACGTTCCTGGCGATCGCCTTAACCGCCTGTGACCCCACCCAATTCAAAACCGAGGCGGCTGAGGTTTCCCAACTGGTGGTCGCCTTCTCTGAAAATCCCAAAACCTTCAATGTCGGCCTGTTCGCGGAGCGCCCCAATGTATTTCACTATTTCACCTACGAGGGTTTGTTGACTGAGAATGGTCTAAATGGTGAATTAGAATTGGCTCTGGCGGAGTCCTGGGAAGTTTCGGAGGATAATCTGCGGGTTACGTTTACGCTGCGGGAAGGGCTACAGTGGTCGGACGGTGAACCCTTGACTGCAGATGATGTCGTCTTCACGTTCAATGACATCATTTTCAATCCAGATATTCCTGTTAACGCTCGGGATGGATTGCGCATTGGCGAGGCGGGTTTGTTCCCAGAAGTCACCAAACTTGATGACCGCCGCGTGCAGTTTACTCTGCCTGAACCGTTCGCTCCTTTCCTCAGAACTGCAGGCACAACGTACCCGCTGCCTAAGCATGCCTTAGAAGACTCTTTGCGGCAGCGGGACTCAGAGGGAAATCTGCTGTTTTTATCTACTTGGGGCATCGACAGCGATCCCAGACAAATGATTTGTAATGGTCCTTATACCATTGCGAGTTATGCGCCCGGAGAACGGGTGATTTTCGAGCGCAATCCCTACTACTGGCGGAAAGACGCCGAAGGGAACCCCCAACCTTACATTCAGCGAGTTGTTCGTCCGATTGTTGAGGCATCAGATACGGCCTTAGGCCAATTTCGCTCCGGCAGCCTAGATGTAGCAGGTGTTTCACCCGCCAACTATTCTCTCTTGAAAGCAGAGGAA
>JAKSDM010000554.1 GCA_022360135.1 Pseudanabaenales cyanobacterium
CAAGATTCAGCCAGCTGGATACGGATGTCCATTCTCAATGCAGTCCGTACAGGCAAATTTTCTTCTGACCGAACCATTCGAGAATATAGCAAGGAAATTTGGAACGTGAAGCCAGTTAGGGTCGATTTGTAGTGAAGAGCGCGACAGTTTGGATGGACACTACGATACAAGGGTTAACAGCCTACAAGGGACTTAGGCCGCTCTGAACCTCATTGTGTCCCGCTTTACGTTGATAGCCGGTTCACTACCTAGGGCTTCCTGAAAAAGTAAAAAGCCTTGATATATCTAGGTTTCAAAAGTGCAATTACTGGGTACACTTTCAGTGGCGGATTAGCAGCTTAAAGCATTACAGGAAAAGGGATGTAGGCATTTTAAAAATAGAATCACGTAAATCAGAGAAATAGTCAGTGGACTATGGCAGTCTTGCCGCCTGACCAGTTAGGTGTAAAAATACCTAGCATAAGCAATGCATTTAAGCCTTTTCCAACTGGTTAACTGGGTTCCAAGTATCTCAGCATTTACGTGTCCACAATTCTCGCCTAAAAGCATTTCTGAGGCAAGCTTTTGGGCAGCATTTACATGGGTGCATTTGTCACTGCCAAAATGGCTGAATTTACCTCCTGGTATTGGTCACAGCCTATTTTTCAAAAAAAACTTCAGCCCTAACATTTGCTGGGTGTTAACCTCACAGGCAAACGGCGATTAAGTATCAAGAGCCTGAGCTTAGAGATAAAATTTTTAATAAGCTCGACTTCTTATTGTGATTAATTGCCATCAATGTATTCTAAGACACGCCATCCGAATTCTTAATCTGTATAAAATATACCTTTCGGGTGCATGGCGCTTGGATTGAATTAGAACTTTTTGCCAGCGTTCTATTTTTGATCTTCGCATCGATTCATACAACACCCACTGCGATATCACGTTAATGGCGACCAAAACAATTTCATTTCGCCTACCTGTTGAATTAGTTGAAGCAATTGAAGCAGAGGCAAAAGCAACGGGTCAGAGCAAGACTAAGATTGTGACAGCTATATTGGCTAAATTTTACGATTATCCATACGATGTCTTACCTCAATCAATCACACTTGAACAGTTGCAAAAACAGTTGCATGAACTTAAGCATCTGATGACAACCTCATTGGGACACAACTCATTAACGGTTATGAGCGACCGACTCCAAATGTAATCTGTGTCAATAAGCAGCAAACGCTCTCGGTAGCCCTAAAAATATTGCGATTGGTTAAATTCGCCAGTAGCATCCTTATTGAAGACGCTACGGAGAAGAGTTTGATGCCAGCACAGAAATGGGATGCGGCCCTATATCAGGAGAAACACAATTTTGTTTGGCAATATGGGGAGAGTCTGATTGAATTGCTATCTCCCCAGTCGGGCGATCGCCTACTCGACTTAGGCTGCGGTACGGGGCAGCTGAGCCAGCAGATGGCTGCAGCAGGCGCTGAGGTGATGGGTATTGACGCCGATGTAACCATGATCCAGCAGGCCCAACAGAACTATCCTGAGTTACAGTTCGAGGTGGCGGATGCTCGCAATTTCCAGGTAACTCAGCCCTATGACGCCGTCTTCTCCAATGCAGTCCTGCATTGGGTTCCGGACCCCGAGCCAGTGATTGACTGTGTCTGGCAATCGCTGAAACCGGGGGGACGATTTGTGGCTGAGTTTGGCGGCCGAGGCAATGTTCAAGGAATTGTAGAGGCGCTCTACGAGACGTTAAGGGAAATGGGTGTTCCGCTCCCAGGGACCTCAATCCGTGGTACTTTCCTAGTATTGGAGAATACGCCACGCTATTGGAACATCGAGGCTTTCGGGTGACCTACGCAGTCTTGTTTGATCGTCCCACTCCACTGACAGGTGGAGTCGCTGGGATGGCGAACTGGCTGCGAATGTTTGCCAATAAATTCTTCGCCGAGTTGTCTGCTCAAGCCCAAAGTGAAGTTATTCGAAGCGTAGAAGCGCGGCTCAAACCAATACTGTATCAAGACGGCAGCTGGATTGCAGATTACCGCAGACTCCGCCTGTCGGCGATTAAGGATTGAGACGTCAAGACGAACGCTTGGCGCTGCACTCGCCATTTGCATTAACAGTGCCTGATGCCAATGTATAACGACTGCATGTACTACTCTCGACAATACAAAAACGGGCTACCATTTCTCACCAAACGGCCTCACATCCAACTCGAATGTCCAGATTACCGAACAGCCCTGACCCAGCGTTATAAACCAGAATGTTGACAGCGCCCAAGTCAGCCTGGATTTGATTGAAGACAGTAGGCGAGGTTTCAATTGCCGTCACATCGTAAAGATAAGCTTGGGAATCTTTAACCTCACCTTCCAGTTCCTTCAGATAGGCTTGATTGCGAGCTAGCAGCGCCACGCAATACCCCGTAGCGGGAAATTGGCGGGCGATCGCAGCGCCATTTCCCGGCTCCACACCCACCACCACACAGACAGGTTTACTCATAAAGCAACTTCTTTGCCCAGATCATCTCCTGAAATGATAGTGGTTGTATACACAAATTTCTTATCAGCCTTATAGCGCTTATCTTGCATAATCAGGTTCATGAATTTGACATGGTTCCTGATAGTTCGCCCAACCAAGCAACCCGCAGAAGTTCCGCCGACATTCGTTTTCGAACTATCCCAACCGTGATGCTGATTGATGCCAAAATGCCCAGTGTCTAACTTATCGCTGGGGTCGCGCATCATATTCTTGTTCAAGTCCCGATGGACTGTCACCGTTCCCCCCGTCTGAACCAGCGCCAGATGATTTTTCTTCCTTTGGTGGTAGCCGACTTGCCATGCCTGATACTGGCCAAATTTAATCCGGGCCGCCCCTTTTTTATTTAGCGGGTTAATTGTATATTTTTTTCCTGGCTCTGAGGTGGCTTCCCAGGGGCCGCCAACAATTCGAGGCTTGCCATCGAGGATTTCAATCACCAAGCGGAGGTCGTTAAACTGATTGGGTATGTCCTGATTGAGGCCGCCATCAGGATTCATCCCTTCAATATAAATAATGTTGTACTGATTGGGTCCCTGAAAAATTTCATACCCTTTGATCTCCAGATACCTGATGATGCGGCTAGCCAGGTCATCACCTAGCTTAAAGGTGGAAGATGGCGTTGCCTGCGCTGTGGAAGACGCTGCTCCATTGACAAGCTCAACATGGTCCTTAAAGATATGCCAGGTGTTGAACCCCTTAAATTCAATTTCCCGCAATACGACCTGAAGGTGGCCATTTTCAGATTCACTATAGGATTGAAGGACTAATGTCGTTCCAGCAGGAAGCGATTGTTTCTTGTCATCTGTTAGTTCAGACGACTGGACAGGATCTTGCTTTAAGTATGTGTCTTTAAGAACTTTTAGGATTTCACTCGCCATACTGGTGCTCCTACTTAGTTGGCATATCTCTAGCAGAATTGCTCACTTCAAATAAGCTAACTCGACTCATTCAATCTATCGGCAATGGCTTTCTTGATTTTAAAGTTAGCTCTATAGA
>JAKSDM010001314.1 GCA_022360135.1 Pseudanabaenales cyanobacterium
CAGGCCAAAGCTAAGAATTCGGCTGAGCATAGGCTATGAAACTTTCGCCTTTTCAACCACTTTGCCAAAACTTTCTGGGTCGAGAATAGCCATCTGGGCCAGCATCTTGCGATTCAGCTGAATGTCCGCCTGCTTGAGGTTGCCCATGAGTTGACTGTAGCTCATGCCGTGTTGGCGAGCGGCGGCGTTGATTCGGGTGATCCAGAGCCGACGAAAGTCACGCTTTCGTTTGCGGCGATCGCGATAGGCGTTCCGCAAAGCCTTCATCACCTGCTGATTAGCGGTGCGGAAGAGTTTTGAATGAGATCCGCGAAAGCCCTTGGCTAGTTTTAATATCTTTTTGCGGCGCTTACGAGCAACATTACCGCGTTTAACCCGTGCCATTTATCGATTCCTGTTGCTAATTTTTATCGACGACCAATTCCTTTAGCCCTAGAGATAGGGAGCCATTAATTCTACATTGTCGCAGTCGTACTCACTGACAACGACTGCCTTAGAAAGGCGAACTTTACGAGCAGTTGTTTTTTTCTGCAGCAAATGATTCTTAAACGCCTTGCGGCGCATAATCTTACCGCTACCACTGCGGCGAAAACGCTTGGCCGCCGCTCGGCGGGTTTTCAGCTTTGGCATGATTTTGTTCTACAGATTTGACACAGTCTCTAATTTTACTATCCCTAAAGCGGGTCTTACAACCTTCTTGGGGGAGTTTTTGGGAAAAAGGATGGAGGAAGGGGGAGAGGGGGAGGAGGGGGGAGAGGGGGAAGCTCAAATCTAAAATCCAAAATCTAAAATCCAAAATCTAAAATCCAAAATCTAAAATCCAAAATCTAAAATCCAAAATCCAAAATCCAAAATCTAAAATCCAAAGACAGGAGGCAGTAAAGCTAAGCCATCTCCCTGCCCACCCTCTACTGTCTACCACCTACTAAAATGCCAATGCTAACTGTGAAAATGAAATGCCTAATGCCTTATCTTGATGACTGATTAAGAATTTGGTCGCGACAGAGGAGGATGACCTAAGCTGCCAATAGCCCCACAGCCATGCGATGGGCGATCGCAATGATTTGGGAGGAAATACCGTGAGACTAATCCTGCTAGGTGGGCCGGGAGCGGGCAAAAGCACTCAGGCTAAACGACTCAGTCAAACCCTCAATATCCCTTGGATTTCGACGGGCGATGAGCTGCGAGCGGAGATTGTCGCTCATACTCAGCTGGGAGAACAGGTTAAGCCTGCAATTGAGCAGGGAGAATTGGTCAAGGACGAAACTATGATTGGGTTGATCCGCCAGT
Organism: Pseudanabaenales cyanobacterium; assembly: GCA_022360135.1. Taxonomy (GTDB): domain Bacteria; phylum Cyanobacteriota; class Cyanobacteriia; order Phormidesmidales; family Phormidesmidaceae; genus JAKSDM01. The sequence goes on from JAKSDM010001314.1 coordinate 1,291, forward strand.
GGTTGCAGACGACAGATGCGGCGTCAGGTTGGTTACTGGATGGGTATCCCCGGACTGCCTTCCAGGCTGAGGAGTTGAATTTTTTGCTGGATGAATTGGGGCAGACGCTGGATTGGGCGATCTGGCTAGAGGCGCCAGAAGATATTTTGAGGGAACGATCGCAGGCGCGATCGCGCCTCGACGATCAACCGGAAGCAGTCCAACGGCGGATCAAATTGCTTTACGAAAGAACAGTACCCATTTTGGACTATTACGACTATCGCCAAAAGCTCTTAAGCGTTGACGGCAACCAAACTCCTGAGCGGGTTGAACAGGATATTAAGGCTGCGCTTCAGACGAAGCGGTCAATTTAGAAGCCTTAGGGGGTGCATGGAGAAGGGATATCGCTCTTGACAAGACAATGCGATCGCATTACCTTCGACATAGAGTTGAATCAATAGGTCTAAAAGTCTCTATGGCTGTAACGTCAGTTCTATGCTCAGAATCTACACTTACTGATCGCTATCAGACCACAGTCCCTGAACCCATTCGTAAAGTGCTTGGTCTAAAGAAGCGGGATAAAATCTGCTATACCTTCAGGCTGACGGCCAAGTCGTGATTTCTCGCGCTGACCAGGTGGAGAATGATCCTCTATTGGGTCAGTTTCTGAATTTTCTGGCGCAAGATATTGAGAAGAACCCCCAGCACATACAAGTGATTAGCTCTGATTTGGCAAGTCAGGCTCTGTCTTTGGTTGGCGATGTTGACGTTGATCTGGACTCACCCCTTGCTGATGAGGATGAATAAGGGTGTCTGTAAATCAGCCACTTGTGATTAATGGGTGGAGTATCTTTGCCCATTCTCTCTTCCTCGACCAGTTTGAAGAACTCCTGAAGCAGGTCGACCGTTTGCGACAGAAGCATCCCAAAGATTACAAAAAGAAAAACGCGACAAAGCGTCTAGCTGCCATAGCAAAGTTGGCATTTGATATCATTCCTCAAGATCCTACACGTAGTGATTATCGCCAGGGCACTACACTTGGAGATAAGTACAAACACTGGTTTAGAGCTAAATTTTTTCAACAATACAGACTGTTTTTCCGATATCACAAAGAGAGCAAGATAATTGTCTTCGCTTGGGTGAATGATGAGAACTCTAGGCGAGCCTATGACAGTAACACAGATGCTTATCGAGTGTTTAGGAAAATGCTTGAAAGTGGTCACCCTCCAAACGATTGGAATGACTTACTCAAAGTGGCGAAAGGTGAAACTAATCGTTTAGAGAAAGTGGTAGGTCCAAATGTTACAAGCACCCTCTAAAACGCTGAAATTGGCGGAGTTTCTACAATTACCGGAAACGAAACCAGCGAGCGAATACATTGCTGGCCAAATCATCCAGAAACCGCTGCCGCAAGGGAAACATAGCGCCATTCAGGGAGAATTTGTATCTGCTGTCAATGGCATAGTTAAACCTAAGCGTATTGCTCGTGCGTTCCCTGAGCTATGGTGTACTTTTGGAGGGCATTCCACCGTTCCTGACATCGCAGTTTTTACTTGGAGCCGGATTCCCCGCGATCAGGATGGGGAAATTTCCAATATATTTCCTATCTCACCAGATTGGACCATTGAAATCTTATCTCCGGATCAAAGCCAGACAAAAGTCACAAAAAATATTCTCCACTGCCTGAAGCACGGAACTCAAATGGGTTGGTTGATCGATCCAGATGAGCAAACAGTGTTTGTCTATCGCTCTAAGCAAGAAGCTGAAGTATTTGATGGGCCAGATGAAATGCTTCCTGCACCATCGTTTGCAAGTGAGCTACACCTCACAATCAAGGATTTGTTGGCTTGGTTGCTAGAGTAAATTCTTGAGTAGTTGCAAGGGCAGATTTCCACGAATTTTCTGAGACTTAAAATCTGAGATTTCAAAGAATCAAGAGGTTGTTTTATGCAAAACTCATGCCATGTTTCTCTATCGACAAGTGGAGAAGATCAGATCCTAACTATTCCCCATGAATTTGCCCTATCAGGTACAGAGGTTTTATTACGCAAAGAAGGGCGTCGCTTAATCATTGAGCCTATTCCCGTCAGTTCTCTGCTTTCCCTACTGACTACGTTGCAAGACATTACAGATGATTTTCCTAATATTGCCTATCCAGATAGGATGACATAATAGGAGCAACATATCCAGCTGATGGGTCTCAATCACAAGCAATCTAATAACACACGCTGCGTTTCTAGGTTTCTCAGGTAAATCGGCCGCTGCTCAGGTGTGAGAATAGATAACACTGTATTGATAAACCTTTGGCGTCTCGCTTCACCTTCCGCTATGTCCTCTGGAGTATAGAGAATTCTTTCATATCAATTTGATTTGAGGCTGAACATAATAAATCATTGTCCAGTAAGACTTCCAGCGGCTATATTCTGCTCATCTTCAAATCGTTTTGGTACAGATAGCGCAAACTCTACGTACTGACCATATTTCGCATTAAGCTCATCTACTTGCTCACTATCAGGTACTTCGTCAAGACTGGCCGCATTCCCCGCCCGGGTTATCTCTTGAAGTACATCATCAGGTATGGTTACGCCATCCTTGAATATGGTATTTATTCCCCCATACTCCATGACTTCTGTCGGAATAGTCTCCAACGCAGCAGCATCCTCTGCACTTCTTTCAGCATCTGCTCGCCAGTACGTCGCCTCTTGCTCAGAGGTTAACTTAATTCCTTGAAATATATCAAATCCCTCATCTTCTACAGCAGCGAGCACTGCGTCGCAATCACCTTCAGATAGAGCTTCATTTTGAGCTTCATTTTGAGTTTGGGCTCGAACAGGTTGTTGGACGTTAGAACTAATGGCGACTGAGAGAGCACTCATCAAGCCAAGAGCGGAGATAGTCTTCAAGAAAAAAGAAAGTTTCATCACAGCCAAAAATCCCAAGGAAGAATAAATTGGATAACAGACATAGTGCTATACAGCAGTAGCGTGTAAATGAGTACTGATGACTCAATGTTTTAGCAAGCCATTATGTGGTTGTTGGGAATTATAAGAAGTCGAGAGGAAATCAGATGGATGTTTCTTCAAACCTTTTCAACTAATTATTTACTGAAGTTGAAAAGGTTTACGGAATGGAGATTTTAATACACAGCGATTTATTAGCAGGTGTATCCCGAAGGTAGAGAAGGTTCTCGGTTATTTCAATCCGTCTATGGCTTGAAAAGCAAAGAGCGAAAAGAAGGCGGGAGAAATTTCTCATAGAACAATTTTATCCTTAAATTTGAGGGTTCTGAATAATCCAGCCAGATTTAAAACTGGGCCAGCAGGTGTATTCGCAATCGTGGGCTGAAGTAATGATTTCTTCGTAAAAGGAATTATCCTGTCAGCAGTGTCTTTAACCATAAGCTATCCAGAAATACATTTTGAAAGCACAAGTTGTCCAAAAATACTGAGAATTGAAGATGGTGGACTGCTGGGCGGGGGAAGAATTCCTTGCCTAAATAAGGATAGTTTGATGAGGGTTGGCGACTGAAAGCGATTACACCTAGCCAGGACTTAAGCCATAAACTGTCAGAATTGGACAACTTATGCTTGAAGTCACAAAGGGTTTCAATGCTCATTGATTTCTTGACTGGTTGCTGTAAGCGTAACTAGTCTTACGGTTTCAGGCTGTTCTATGGAATCTACTCAAGGAAGAATAAAGGGTTTCAAAATATAACCATAAAGCGATATAGCCCATTTCTAGTCCAGCATCTCAAAACTGTAGTTCAATCAAGTGAGCAGGAACGAATCTACTGGGCTTAAGTGGATACTGTTGGCGAAGTCCACAGTATCTGATAGTCTTAGACATCAGCGATTAACTTCGCCCGTCTGAGGAAGAATTGCAGTACAGTTTCTTCTTTTGTAATGATGTCGGTTCTACCATCCATTCCCATCTGCAAGGTACATTGCTTATCACCTCTCCCGAAAGTGTTGCTATCCGGTTTTACAGTTACTTCGTAGACAGCCGGTGCAGCCGCAGCGGATTGCATTGATGCCTCATTGGAAGAGTTAGGCTTTGTCGTGTCCTTCGAGATTCGACTGACAACACCCGAAAGAGTTCCATAATCTGGATAAGGACAGGCTGAAACTCTCATCTTGACAGACTGATCGACTTCAAGCTTGTTGATATCTTTAGTAGAGATAGCAGCTATCACCTCCAGCGGTACATCACTCGGGGCGATATAGGCGATAACCTCTCCTACTTGTACGGTCTGACCAAGGTTGCGCAATCGCAATTGCGACACTGTACCTGCAACCGCCGCTCTTAGTGTTGTCTGTTCTAGGTCGTGAATGGTCTGTTCAAGTTCTTGTTCGTCTTGTCGAATCTGTTTGCTCAACTCAGTTTTTTGTTGTAGCAATGCCTCTTGCTCTCTCATCAACGCTGCCGTTGTTGCTTCGCCGCCATACCTGGCCTGAGCCACCTGTTGAGCCGCAGCATTGACTTCCGCCAAACTAGGGTTCATCATCGCTTGGGCGCGTTCCAGTCTAGCCTGGGCCGTTTTGACCGCCTGTTCTTGCTGATGGACGATTAGCTGTGCCTCCTCGTACTGAAGTATAGAGACAGCGCCTTGGTGTACCAGCCTCTGATATCGATCTCGCTTGACTGTAGAAGCAGCCAGGGTGATTTGCGCCGTGGCAAGCTCGGATTCGGCCTCCATCATCTCAGTGTCTGTAGTGACCTGCTTATTTTCATAGTCTCGATGGCTCTGTTCTAACGTAGATTGAGCAACGCTGACAGCCTGCCGATTACGTCTTGCCTCTGCTGTAATCTGTGCGTTCAGGATTGCAACCTGTGCATCTACTTGTCCCAGCTGTAACTGTAACTGCTGAAGATTAGATTCAAGCTGCGCCCGTCTAGTTTGTAACTTAGAGTCATCGACAGTCGCAATCTTGTCACCGGCTTCGACATGCTGTCCTTCCTTCGCATAGATAGTTTGAATCTGACCTCCAGTCGCCGCCTGTAGCAAGCGTAGTTCACCAGCTGGCCGCACAGTCGATTCCGCTCTTACCGTAACCTTGTACTTGACCAATGCACTGATAGGAATGGCCGCGCTAATGGCTAGAACAATCACCAAGCTACCGTAGGTCAGCCATTGCCCGATTGGCGGTAGAAACTCCTCAGTACGAGCCTCGTCAAGTGTCTCGGGTGCAGACGTATTGAGCTGAGAAAAATCAGCAGAATAGTGGCTGGTCATAATATCGAATAGGTTAGGAGAGAAGACAGATGAGCGTTTCTAAGCAAATACTGTGTCACTCATCACTAAGGCTTGTGAAGAACCAAATGGTTATTGTTCGATCTCTGTTGAGAAGCTGAAGTATGGGTTAGAAAACTAAGGTGAGCCCCGTCTGTGCGGCGGAGATTGTCCAAGGTTCCCGCTATTGCCAGTTTCCCTTTATCCAGCATTACTATCCAGTCAGCTTTCTCAATGACGGTGGATCGATGACTAATCAAAATCATCGTTTTGCCACGTCGATATGTAAGGAGTTGATCTAGCACCTGAGCCTCGCTCACCGGATCTAAAGCGCTAGTGGACTCATCGAGAATGAGGACAGGTGGATTGGTTATCAAAGCGCGGGCAATTGCAAGCCGCTGCCTTTGTCCACCAGAAAGGTTAGCGCCAAACTCTCCTAGAATAGTTTGGTACTTATTAGGCAGCTCGCTAATAAACTCATCCGCGCCTGTCAGCTGACAGGCGCAGATAATAGTTTCTGGCATTGCCTGCGGATAGCTAAAGCGAAAGTTGTCTATCACTGAGCGGCTCCAGAAGTTAGCTTCTTGTGGCACTAGAGCAACCTGCTGTCGCAAACACTCTATCGATAGATCTCTTTGATTGTAAATGCCATATCGAATATTTCCTTCTTGAGCGATGTAGAGACTAGCAATTAGCTTGACTAACGTACTTTTCCCACAGCCAGAAGAGCCAATGAGTGCGGTTACTTTGCCTCCAGGAATGGTGATAGAGAAATCTTTCAACAGATCGGCTCGCCCTGAGTGATGGAAGGTGAGTTGGCTACACTCAATATCGGCGCCTGCTGGAATATCAGCTCTAATCTTTTTGATATCTCCTGCGTCTTCAGGAGTTGTATCAATCACCTCGTTCAGCCGCTGAATAACGACCTGAGCAGTGATGAATTCATCTGCTAACCCAATGACGGCTCCCAGAAAACCCAGAAAATTACCGCTCATACCCTGAAAGGCAAGTAGCTGACCGATGCTGAGCTGCTGACTAATGACGAGGTAGCTACCCAACCACAACGTGGCAATACCAGTAAAGGTGGAAAATAAGCCAGTAATAGTGCCGCTATATACGCTGAGCTTCATCGTGTCCCAACCCAATCGGGCTAGTCTGCCAAAGTTGCTTTGATATTCCTGCCAGGCTTGAGGTGTAGCCGGTGTAGTCTTAAGTACTTGTATGCCGCGAAACGTCTCGACCAAAAATCCCTGGTTTTCGGTATCAGAGATAATCATTCTCTGTGTCTTGCGGCGTAGAGTAGGTAAAAAGAGTAAGTTGACGCCAGTGACTAAAGCAAAAGCTAGTACAGATGCAAGCGTCAGCTGCCAGCTATAAATCACCATGACGATCAGTGAAATGATGGCAATGAAGAACTGACTGGGAAGACCGAGTACAACCTGTGAAACAAGCGCGTTAATGGCCTTAACATCTCCAATCCGGCTAACGACCTCACCGCTACGCCTGCCCTCGAAGTATGAAAGGGGTAAATGCAGCAGCTTTCTACCATAGTCAAAGATGAGACCGAGCTGAAGACGCTGACCGAAATGTCCAATAATGTGGGCTTGTACTAGGCCAATAGCACTACTTATGAAGCTCATTACAACAACGCCAATAGCAACTGTTGTGAGTAGCTGCGTATCGCCTCTAACCAGTACGTCATCTGTCAGCACTTGCATCAAGAAAGGAGAGGCCAGAGAAAGTAGTCCAATGGCGAAGTTAATTGAAAGGGCCTGGACAAGCAGCGTTCTGTAGGGCCAGACCCTGACAATGAAACGACTGAATCCGCCAATTTTGTCGTTCTCTTGCTGATAGAACCGACCATCATCTGGTTGAAGCAACAGCATTACGCCATCGTCCCAGCCTTTTATCAACTCCTGATGAGATAAGTACCTAACGCCGATGCTAGGGTCTGCAACAACATATTTTTTTCGCTTTTTACCATAGAGAACGACCCAATGGTTGCCTTTCCAGTGAACGATAGCCGGTAGAGGCGCTTGGTCAAGTTCGCGAATAAATTTGTCAGTAGCCTGAACTTGACGAGCATGAAACCCTAATTCTTCAGCCCCTCGGCGTAATCCGAGTAAAGTTGTTCCTCTTGAACCCGTTCCGACAGCTTCCCGTACTCGATGAAGTGCAAAAGTACGGCCATGGTGTTTGGAAACGGTTGCAAGGCAAGCTGCTCCACAATCTTCTTCACTATGCTGAAGGACACTAGCATATTTCATCTTATGTTGATGCTAATTGGAATATGAGAACCATGTTGCAGCATGATAAGTAGGTAGGCAAAATTAATTACAAAGTCAATGTGCAGTAACAACAGGATGTCATGTCGAGTGGAGCGAAGCGGAATCGAGATATCTCAGACTTTAGCGGCAGATTGAGATTCCTCGCTTCTCTCGGAATGACACTGGGTCTCTGTGAAATTTTCAATGCACAGTTACTTAAGGAGTGTCATGAGAGGTCTCTAGACTAGCTGTCGCCCGATCCAGAGACCCCTTATGCTGTAAGAGATAAAGGCCCTATCTCTTTATCGAAGACGAGGCGAATATTAGGAGGGAATACGGGTGATCACGAGCGAACTCGTTCTATTCCGCAAGTTGGGAGCAAGTACTTTAATTACGTCATTATCACTAGGATCAAGCGTAAACCACCCGAGTAGCCTACTTATGTCGTTTCCGTCGTAGAATGATACTCGGTATGCGGTATCAATTACAGCACCAGTCATACGAAACGACTCAAGATTGTTGTCGTTTCTACCAAACATATAATGAAAAGTCTCAAAGCCAACAGGAACGCCGTCGGACCAGCTAGTCGTATCGTTAAAATCTGTTCCATTAACATCATTATACCAGGTAAAAGTGACGCCGCCACTATGAACAGCTGCTGACTCGTCACTAATATCCTGAACAGCTAAGTCAGAAAGGGTATGAATCGACATGTGCGGTCTCCTAATTTTGAGTAGATGCTTTACGAAATGCCTAAACCTGATTATCTATGCCAGCGCCGATCCAATCCAAGCAAGGTTTTAAAGGCCATTTCAGCGCCTAGAACTGGCCTTTTATACGCCTATATACCCCAATACTGTTCGGTTAAGGATCCCCCTTAGTCCCCCTTCAAAAGCTATCCATTAATCGCATCTTTCTTAACATATTAAGAGTTGACAATGGGGTTAGAGTTGGAGGTGGCTAATCGCCATGTTTCGGCAATGTCGTGTAATCGTCGTAGCCCTTGCCAAATCGTTTTCACCCCCGGTTCACCATC
>JAKSDM010000359.1 GCA_022360135.1 Pseudanabaenales cyanobacterium
CCTGTTAAACACCCTCGTTGGCCATGGTGCTAGTGTCAGAAGCGTCAGTTTCAGCCCCGATGGTCAGACCCTCGCCTCCGCCAGTGCGGACCAAACCGTCAAACTCTGGGACCTCCAGGGCAACCTGTTAAACACCCTCGTTGGCCATGGTGCTAGTGTCAGAAGCGTCAGTTTCAGCCCCAATGGCCAGACCCTCGCCTCCGCCAGTGCGGACCAAACCGTCAAACTCTGGGACCTCCAGGGCAACCTGTTAAACACCCTCGAAGGTCATGAATCTGTGGTCTTCAGTGTCTCTTTCAGCTCTGATGGCCAGACCCTCGCCTCCGCCAGTGATGACCGCACCGTCAAACTCTGGGACCTGCAGGGCAACCTGTTAAACACCCTCGAAGGGCATGGATCGGGTATCTGGAGTGTCAGTTTCAGTCCCGATGGAATGACCCTCGCCTCCACCAGTGCGGACAACACCGTCAAACTCTGGAACTTCGATCTGGATGACCTGTTAGACAAGGGTTGCCGATGGCTGCGAGATTATCTCACCACCAATCCTACGATCATTGATGAAGAGCGGCGGCTTTGCGGAATTCCGCCCCGCTAAATTGGGGCATGTTCAGGGCGATGATTCCCTGAAGCCAGTGATTTTCATTAATAGACAGCGCGGAACCAAGCAACCTCTGGCTCAAAATGCGCTGCTGCGATGGACACTGCGTTGGATGCTATAAACTGCTCCTGGTGAGGGGCTACTTGCAAGCGGAGGATATCCCTCTAATTTTTCATCCCCTGATTAACCCAACGACTAAAAAGAGCCATTTGTTTAGAAGACCAGCAAGCATCATAAGGAAGTTTGCCTGCTTGTAATCTTGCCTGGAGAATTTTAATATTAGCGCGGACACTGTCTAAACTATTGAGATCGATACGGTCAAAACGGTTGAGAGTTTCAAGGTCAAACTCTCGAAACAAGGGTCGAATGTCGGTCTTGTAGCTGAGGATACTGGCTGATGCGGCCTCAGAAGTCTGCCTTATTGTTTCCAGGTTTGGCGCCCGCTCTGATTTCACCCCAATTTGCCCTGAAGGGATATTGTCAGGGGCTTGAGCATCGATCCATTCGCCAATAAATTGCTGACGAGAAACATCAACATTAGGGCGATAACGGGGCATTCTTCCCGTTTTACTGCCGCTTCTTAACCTGGATACCAGTTGGGAATTGTCTGCGACTAATTTACAATCATCGTCCGCATCTCTGGCAATAAACGGGGTATTGAACATATGCAAACGAACAAATTCATCCCGATTTATATTTGTCCAGAAGTTAGTATGCGCATCAATTCCAAATCCTCGCACCGCTTCCTCTAAAATACTGGCCACCTTTTGAAATCCTTGAGGTAAATAATTAGGAGGAATGGGTTCTCCATGGGACAAAACTTTTAAAAGTGAAATTTGCTTTTGATCGGATGTCTGCAGATCTTCTAAGAAGGGATCTTTTTCGTCAGGAGAACCGACTACCCTTAAAGAGTCATGCAAAAGCGCTAAGGAAGTCTCCAATACATCTAAATGACCCCGCCAACGTAAGCGATCGCAATCACTAATAATTAACGTATAGGGAAGTTGCAAGGGAGGACCCGCATTAACCCCATCATAAGCATCTCGCAGCGGAAGTCGGACCATTTTTTGGGCAATTTTCTTAATATGACGCATTTCATCAAAGGCCCAAAGTAAAAGTAAGCCCCGAGAGGTGCGATCGCCTTGATCAGGCCCTTCTGCTAAGTAACGAGGTCCAGAAGTCCGCAAAAAATGCATTAAATAGGTCAACAATAGCCGATAACGGAGATTAAACAAATGACCCCAAGCCCGAGCCCGGACATTGCTAATATAACCCCGTTCCTCAAAGGCAAACCGAGCATGATTAACTAGATCAAAATCATCTTTATGAGCAGGATTTCTCCGGATAGTACTCGGATTAGTAGCAACTGGCCAGATAAATTCTATTCCCTTCGATTCAAGTTCTGACTCTAAAGCAACGAAATCATGGTAGAGCTGAAGAAATCGCTCAAAGTGAGAATCTATTAAGTCTCCATAACCTTCACCCTGTTCTGCAATTCTTTGCAGCGCCTCCACTGCCAATTTTCTCAATGTATCAGGATGGCCGCTTTCAAAGCTATCAACGTGAACTTTTCGTGATTCCTGATTGCTGTTCAAACCTTCGTCATATCCCCAATCTCTCCATTTAGCTTGAGTCTCAGCAGTATAGGGGTGGAAATCTTCATCTTTAAGTTCAGACTTAAATAATTCAATCAGTCTTTTGTAAATGGGTCCCACATGTTGAACGGGATGACCATCATTAGCGGATTGCGCTATCTGAGCAATTTTTTCTAGTTGTCTCCAGTGATCATCACTGATCTGGGGTGGTTTTTGGGCCGGTCGCTCAGCCGTGATGTACTTAGCCAAAGAGTGTTGTGAGAGAGGTTCTAATTTAAACCGGAATGGATATAGTTCGCTCTCGAAAGGTGAATGTTCACGCTCAAAATTTAAAGGGGCACTAATGAGTTGCAGCAAATTTTGAACCGTCATCAAATGACCCATTTCCTCACGAGCCATCTGAGCGATAATTCGGTACAAACCCCGTACTCGACCCTGCAGTTCAGGGTCTTCAAAATCGTAGCAAACTGAATATGCCCCATAGAGATACTGAACCATTAATGCATGCTCAACTTCGGCGGCGACGGTGAGTAGAAGAGCCGCTTCATCGCGAGGGGTGCGTTTAGGTTCTAAAGAAATTAGACTTTCCTTCAATTCTAAGGCGGTCGCTGTCACTCTATCGCCAGCCTCTAGAGAATGACAGACAAAAGCGTCTAAAGGAATTTCATACTGTTTTTTCATAACATCAGTCCTCTCTCAGTAAATGGGGCGTTTCTTTAGCCATAAAAGTTTTGTCTCCAGTCCGAATATGGAAAATTAACCGACTTTCCGATACATCGTCACAATTAACCCTGACCATAAATTGGCCTGGAGTCAGTTTTTCGCCGTTATCATCCTTTAGATCCCAATTTAATAAGCGTCGCCCTGCTACTGGGTTAGTTTCCTCGATCAATGTGCGGACTTTCCCCGCAAAGCGATCGTAGAGAATAACTGATAATGACCTAGTCTGGCTAGAAACGACGATAGGAATGTCCACCTGGTCAGTGCACAAAAGAGAGTCCACTGAATTTAACAACCGGGAAGAAGATATTTCCACCTCCGTCGGTTCATGGATTCTTTGGTTAGTGTATTTGTAAACGGTATTGCCAGACGCATAAGCCACATCACCAACAAAGCGAAACCGGTTAATATATTGCCCCCCCTTCTCGTAAGGCGGACAGGGATCATCAAACCCTTTGACGGGTCTAGGCCAAGTCGGCGTTAGATCAGTCCAGGTTCGACCCCCATCGGTAGTGCGACTGGTGCGCCCACTGGAAAATACCTTATCTCCCCAACCCCCAACCCAACCCGTTTGACGATCAAGGAAACCAATACCTTCTAAATTTTCGTTAATCATCTTGCCCTGACTATCTCGTATTTCCTGTCGTCGCCAAGAATTACCCCCATTTTCTGTGATTAGAATCGCGCCCGCCTTGAAATTCTCACAAGCGACAACACCGAAACCACCTTTGAGAAACTGAATCTTCCACCCCCATTCCCCCAGTGGCGCATTGACATTTTCACTTAGCATATCTCGCCAAGTTTCGCCCCCATTTTCAGTCTTGAGCACAGTTGGGACGACATCAGTCCGTCGAGGATTGGGTTTGGTGGCGCGACCGCCAACGACCCAACCTACATTTTCGGTTTGGAAGTAAATATCCACCAAGAGCGTAGCGACATCTTCCATGTCTCTGACATACCAAGTTTTGCCGCCATCTTCTGTCTTTAGAAATCTGGCTGGTCGTTCTGGATAGTTTGTCCCTGAAGCAAATACTCGTTGCTCATCAAGCGCCCAAAGTCCACAGACGGCTGAAGGAGCATCCACACGCCGCTCATTTGCTGTCGGCAAGTTCGCGACCTGTTCCCAATGGTCACCGCCGTCATTAGTATGAAAAAGCTGTCTTCCTGGGGTCGTGCAACCAGCCCAACCTACTTGCTCATTTACCATGCTGATGCAACGGAAATAAACATTGGGATCATGGAATTGTTGATCCCAAAAACGACCCCCGTTTACGGTCTTTAAAATCCGACCATTACTATTAATCGCCCAACCAACATCAGGACTGATGAAAAATATATCGTCATAGCGACTAGCAATTTCTGCTTGAGTTGCAATCCATCGATAACCGTTTTTATGGATCGACATAGTTACTTTTGCCTCTGTATTAACTTATTAACAATCTTTAACCGAGTA
>JAKSDM010001659.1 GCA_022360135.1 Pseudanabaenales cyanobacterium
AAATACTCTCGCATATCACCCCGACGCTTGCGGAGTTTGTTGAGGGCTTCCCGTTCAATCTGGCGCACGCGTTCGCGACTGATGCTGAGTCGATCTCCGATCTTAGCTAGGGTCATGGTTTGACCATCCTGCAGGCCAAAGCGCAGGGAAAGCACCTCTCGTTGTTGGGGAGTTAAGTCCGCCATCAGTTTCTCCAAATCCATTCGCAAAGAAGATTGGGTGGCGAAGTCTTCAGGGGACGGCCCTGTATCTTCCAGCAAGTCGCCCAGTTCGGTATCCTGATTATCCCCTACCCGCAAATCTAGGGAAAGCGGTTGGCGAGCTTTTTCCAGATAGTCCCGCACCTGCTTCGGATTAAGCTCAACCGCCTCAGCCAGCTCAGCAATTGTGGCGGCTCGACCCAAGTTTTGGGACAATTGGCGCTGAGCTTTCTTAATTTTATTGAGCTTTTCGGTAATGTGAATTGGTAAGCGGATGGCCCGACTCTTTTCTGCGATCGCGCGGGTAATGGCTTGACGAATCCACCAGTAAGCATAGGTAGAAAACCGATATCCCTTAGTGGGATCAAATTTTTCGACCCCCCGCTGCATGCCAATAGTCCCTTCCTGAATCAGATCTAGTAGATCAACGTTGCGTTTGATATACTTCTTCGCGACAGAAACGACTAGCCGCAGGTTGGCTTCAACCATCTTGCGCTTCGCAGTGTTACCTTCAGTAATCACCTGTTCCAGTTCAGCTTCAGACAACTGCGCCTCAAATGCCCATTCAGCTTTAGTAGGCTCCCGCTCCAGCATCTCAGCTAAAGACGATCGCTGGGCTCGAAGCATCGATAAACGCTGCACTCGTTTACCAAAGAGAATTTCTTGTTCGTGGGTTAGTAAAGGGACACGACCAATCTCTCTCAGATAGGTGCGGACTAGGTCTGTAGAGGTCTGAGAAACTCTCATCGGATCAGCTCTCCGGAACTTTGAATAGCATAGGGAACACTCGATTGGCGCGGAAAAGGGTTAGAAATGCACACGAATTCCCAAGTCACTGGCGCTAGAAAGGCTAGAGATAGATTTAAGCGCTCAAAAACTACTTATGGGGACGGAGACCGAGACAGGCTGGCCCTGAAATCGGACATAAAAAGTCTATGGAGGGAGGGTTGCTGTAGACATAACCGTCATAACTGAGAAGAAACCTTACAACAGGGCGAGTTGTGGGTCCGACGCGATCTATTTATAAACTATTGTAACTTTGATGAGAAAAATCAGCCTCCTATATTCAGGTAGTGTAGCTCCTTTCAAGTATTCCTAAGGAAAGCGTAGATAATAGATAGGATACCCGATCCAAAAATGGACGATTGCATCCTGTAAGACAAAATCACAGCGAGGGAGCTAAAAAGGGGCCATTAAAACCCCTTAGCAAATATTAAGTTTATTTCACAATTTTCTCAGGAATTGAGCCTGGGCCAGACAAGATATAGGAAGCATGAGTCATTTTAAAGTAATTACCTCCTCGCTGCACGCACGCTCAGCCTATTTCAGTAAAAATATTTTCGGACCGAGTTTCCGCTGTTTCAGCTGAGCAGGGTTCTCAATAGAACGTGATCTGAACCGGAAACTAATAACTTCAGCCTCTATAATTTTTGAACTTATCTAATTGCCGCGTCTCTTTCTCCTCAGCCAATTTCCTTTCTCCTCAGTCAATTTCCCTTAGACTTGATATTAGACGTTAGAGAGCAGCTATCCGGTTCCACATTCGGGCAATCTGCTGTGGCTCGTCTGGATACGGCTTATTTATTCTCCTCCGCCAAACTGCGCTTTCAATTCTGCAATGTAAGCATCATCCAACTTTTGGAACAGCGGCGGGGGGACCTTAAAGGGGCGGCCAGAAGACAGAACAGTAAAGTCAACAGTGGCCTTTAAGCAGCTGGTTCTTTCCAATTCTGATAGATTTAGCGCATCAAACAGAATTTGGGATGTAAAGGGAATAAAAGGGCTAGCGGCGATCGCATAGATGCGAATTAGATTAATGCAGGTGCGAATCACCAACGCTGCTTCCTCACGGTTCTGTTTGAACAGCGCCCACGGCGCCCGTTCATCAATATATTGATTGCCGATAGTCCATAGTCCACAGAGGGCTTCTGTCGCTTTGCGGAACTCCAGGTTATGCAGAGTCATATGAAGCGTGTTCAGTGAAGCCTGACAACTCTCCTGCAATCGATCTTCCGCCTCTCCCGGCGTTCCCCCCGGCGGAACAGTTGCGTCAAACCGAGAAGCGGCGAACTTGAGGATACGATTGACAAAATTACCCAAGTTGTCAGCCAGTTCCTTATTTACTTTGGTTTGAAATTGTTCCCAGGTAAAGGCGGAATCAGAAGACTCTGGAGCCGAAGCCATCAAGGCATAGCGCCAGTAGTCAGCAGGCAAAATCTGCAACGCTTGGTCTAGAAAAACACCCCGCTTAGCGCTGGTAGAGAATTTACCCCCATAATAGTTGAGCCAATTGAAACCCTTAATGTAGTTCGCCATTTTCCAGGGATCTCGAGCGCCTAGAATAGTAGCGGGCCACATGATGGTGTGGAACGGCAGATTATCTTTCGCCATAAATTGGGTATAGCGAACCGCTTCAGGGGCATACCACCAATCCTTCCAATCTTGATCTTCGACACCAGCGGTCTCAACCGCCCAAGCCCGGGTGGCCGATAAATAGCCAATGGGCGCATCAAACCAGACATAGAAGACCTTATGCTCAAATCCTGGACGGGGAACAGGCACTCCCCAGATCAAGTCACGAGTAATGCCACGACTTTGGAGCCCCTCATTCAGCCACTTCATGGCGATTGATTTGGTCAGCGCTGGCCATTCGTCCTGCTGCTCAACCCAGGCTCGGACTTGATCGCTGAGAGCGTCTAACTTCAAGAACAGATGCCGACTCTGACGAATTTCAAGATTTGTGCTGCCTGAAATAGCTGAGCGAGGATTGAGCAGATCCGTCGGATTCAAAACTGAGGTACAGTTCTCGCATTGGTCTCCCCTAGCCGACTCGTATCCACATTTAGGACAAGCGCCCACCACATATCGGTCAGGCAAAAACCGCTGCTCATCAATGGAGTACATCTGGCTGATTTCGCGCTCTTCAATGAAGCCATTTTCGTCTAAGCGTTGATAGAAGTGCTGGGTCAGTTCGTGATGATATTTCGACGATGTCCGGCCAAAATGATCAAATGAGAGGCCAAATCGGCTGTAGATATCAGCCTGCAATTTATGCTGACGCTCACAGTAATCGGCCACCTCTAAACCCGCCTCAGCCGCGGCAAGTTCAGCCGGGGTCCCATGCTCGTCAGTGGCGCAAATATACAGCACCGTCTCCCCTTCTTGTCTGAGGAAGCGAGCGTAGACATCGGCCGGCAACATGGAGCCGACTAAATTGCCGAGGTGCTTAATGCCATTGATATAGGGCAGGGCGCTGGTGATCAGATATCTCATAAACTGACAGGCTGAAGTCTAGCAAAAGCTGAATATCGAATTCCTCATCCATCATGGCAGATGTTTTCCACAAGTGAAGACTGACGATCG
>JAKSDM010000329.1 GCA_022360135.1 Pseudanabaenales cyanobacterium
ATCTCCCCGGCGAACAGAATTCGCACCACCGGCTCCTCAATCACTGCGCCAGCGACTACAGCGTGGAGTCCCCAGCGTTCAAAGATATCAATCAGTTCTGGTTCACGCCCCGCCAGAGCAATAAACAACATCCGTTCTTGAGATTCCGACAACAAATACTCATAAGGCGCCATGCCGGTCTCTCGCACCGGGATTAAATCTAGATCCAGTTCAATACCGACGCCCCCTTTTGCGGCCATTTCAGATGTCGAGCAGGTAATGCCGGCGGCGCCCATGTCCTGGGCTGCGACTACGGCTCCAGTCTTGAACGCTTCCAGGCAAGCTTCCACCAAGGACTTTTCCAGGAAGGGATCGCCGACCTGGACGGCAGGGCGATCGGCCTCGGAGCGATCACTCAGTTCGGCGCTGGCGAAGCTGGCTCCCCCCATACCATCCCGGCCTGTGGTAGAGCCCACATACAAGACAGGATTGCCAACGCCAGCAGCGCCCGACTTAACAATTGCAGAGGTTTCCATCAAGCCAAGGGCCATAGCGTTCACTAGGGGATTCTCTGTGTAAGCGGGATCAAAGTAGATTTCACCGCCCACAGTGGGTACCCCAAAACAGTTGCCATAATGAGCGATTCCCGCCACAACCCCACTGAAAATATGGCGTGTGCGAGCTTCTTCCAGAGACCCGAACCGCAGAGAGTTCAGGATGGCGATCGGACGGGCGCCCATGGTAAAAATATCCCGCAGAATCCCGCCTACTCCGGTGGCGGCTCCCTGGAACGGCTCCACCGCTGATGGGTGATTATGGGACTCAATCTTGAAGGCCAATTGCAGGCCATCGCCTAAGTCAACCACACCAGCGTTTTCTCCGGGGCCGACCAAAATCCGCTCCCCTTTAGTCGGAAACTGCTTGAGCAACGGGCGGGAGTTCTTGTAGCAGCAGTGTTCAGACCACATCACCCCAAACATCCCCAGTTCCGCCCGATTAGGATGGCGGCCCAACCGCTGGACAATGTCTTCGTATTCTTCGGGCTTAAGCCCTTCAGAAGCAATTTCTTCCGGCGAAAACGGAGCAGCAGAGGAGGAAACCATAGAATCGTGAGATTTGTGAAATGTAAGGGGAAACGGCTTTAATTCTACCCTTGATTGATCTCCTCACTCTTCACTGGTTGGCGAGTTGGTCAACCGCCAGTGAACGGATCAAGCTCAGGCCCAAGGGTTCTCGGCTAAGCAAATTCGCATAGGCGGCGGTGAGGAAGGGCCGATAGTCCGAATTATCCGCCACGTGGGTCCGGAAAAAGGCTAAACTCATTGCTTTGAGGTAATCCTTAGCCAGTTCGGGATTAGGGCCAATAGCGGCGGCGGGAACCGGCACAGCTCCGCTGTCAGCTTCGTAGATGGTGGAGAAGTGGGTGGCCCCCCGAATTAGCAAGAGGTAGCGATCAGAGTGGGTGAGCCAGGTAAAGGGACGAATTTGTTCGGCCAGAGCAGGCGCCACCGTATCAGCACTGCCAGCCACAACCATCAAGGGGATGTCAATCTGACTGAAGTTTTCCTGACCAAACAAAGCACTGCCAACGGGATTAACCGCAATCGCAGCCTTAATCCGAGAATCCGCCAGAGACTGCTCAGACTGGGAAATTTCCAGCGCTTGACACTGCAATAGCAAAGACACGTTGAAAAAGTCTGTAGCTGGCGGGCAATAGCTGGAGAGAGTCGACAAGTTCAGTCTGGCCCCGGAGAGAGCCAAACTTGTATAGCCGCCAAAGGATTGGCCGATCACGCCAATCTGCTGCAAATTTAATTTGCCTTGCAGCCTAGGATGGATATAGGCTTGACGCTCCAGTTCATCGAGCAGGTGCTGAATGTCTAGGGGACGGTTAATGAATTCGTCGGGCGGTATAACTTCATTGGTTCGTCCCTCTAAAAGCGCTAGGAGCTGTTCGTCACTACTATCTGGATGTTCTGGGACTGCGACTACAAACCCATGGGAAGCTAAATGCTCCGCCAGATAGATAAAGGTGGTGCGATCGTTGCCCAAGCCGTGAGAAACGACAATTATCGGCATTGGCCTAGTCGTTTCGGCAGCCCTCAACTCCTCGGGTAGATAGAGGTCTACTGGAAAGTCTAAACTGGCGGATTTGAGGGAGATCATCCGCCAAGCAAACGGGCCCGGCGCTACAATCGAACGAGCGGCAAAACTAGACGGATTGAGCTCAGATTCCACTGCCGCCTCTTGATAAGCCTGTTGTTCAATCAGTGTGATCGCATCATGGGTCTGGTTGATCACCACCTCTATCGCTCTGGCCAACTCAGCAGCGCGCCCTAGATCAACACGGATGCTGGAGGTCGGAAACTTTTGCATAACATTGAGAAGTGTCAGTCCTTCTTGTTGATCGGCGGCGGCTAGAATAAGCGCTGCTCGAATGGCGAAAAACCCTGATTGGCGACCTCCAGCTCGAATGATTTGGCCCAACTCACGCAGCAAGGTTTCTCCTTGAGGGGTGTAGAGAAACTGGGAGATGGCGACTACATCGAGATCAAACGGGGTTAATAGAATCGTGCGGAGTTGCTCTAATTGCTCAGGCTCTAAGTAGCGAGCATAACTGTTTAACTGCTTGCTCAGTTCGCCCTTTCTAGCGTAGACCGCTAGATCATCAACCGCGATGGAGCGTTCAAACAGGCTGTAGTTAACATAGATCCGCTCGGCGGAAAAAACTGGGGTCGCCGCCAAAATCGCTTGCATCAAGGTGAACCCCAGCCCTAACCGAAACCATCGGAATAAGCGACGTCTTAAGCAAATACGGTGGGCGCTAGTAGAGACAGTGATCGAGGGGAAAGGGGCTAACGGCAAATCTTTTGCGACGGAGCGGTTACCGCTAAAGCCTGCAAGGGAGATGTCGTCGGACATTGGCGAGGTTCCATCAATATAGTACCAATAAC
>JAKSDM010000269.1 GCA_022360135.1 Pseudanabaenales cyanobacterium
AACCTTCTTCTGGTCTGCAGACCTGGTTTTGGCTTATTCTGCTCAGCCTCAGCCTG
This sequence comes from Pseudanabaenales cyanobacterium, assembly GCA_022360135.1. Taxonomy (GTDB): domain Bacteria; phylum Cyanobacteriota; class Cyanobacteriia; order Phormidesmidales; family Phormidesmidaceae; genus JAKSDM01. The sequence goes on from JAKSDM010000269.1 coordinate 57, forward strand.
ATGTTGGCGAGTTGTCAGGCTCAAATTAAGGACGATCGCGACATCATCCACTTAACCTTATGGCAAGGTGTCAGTCCTCCCTCAAACCGCCAGGTGTTTCAATCTCTCGTAGAGCGCTTTAACCAGACCCATGCCAACATTCAGGTAGAGTCGCTCTATGTGGGGCAGCCAGATCAGCAGATTCCCAAAATTCTGACAGCCGTGGTGGGCAATGCCGCTCCAGATTTGCTCTGGTACGTACCCGCATTGACAGGTCAATTGGTTGAGTTAGAAGCTATTCAGCCGCTGGAAGACTGGCTGAATCAGTCTCCTTTGAAAGATCAAATTGATCCGGCTTTGTTCGCAACGATGACGATGGAGGGACACATTTGGTCAATTCCCTTTGCGACGAATAACGCGGCTATTTTCTACCGACCTAGTCTGTTTGAGGCGGCCGGGATGACTCACGTTCCTGAAACCTGGGAAGAACTGCGTCAAGCCGCTAAGCAACTTACCCAAGACACAGATGGGGATGGACGGATTGATCAACAGGGTATTGTTCTCTCCTTAGGCAAGGGGGAATGGACCGTTTTTGTCTGGCTGCCGTTTGTGTTTAGCGCCGGTGGACACCTCTATCATGAAAATCAAACCGATTTGGTCAATCCAGGCGCTATTGCCGCTTTACAGCTAGGGGCGAAGCTGGTGCAGGATGGGTCTGCTATCCTCTCCTCCCCAGAGCGGGGGTATGAAATTGACAATTTCCTGGCGGGTAAGGCGGCGATGCAGGTCACAGGCCCTTGGACATTGCCGCAAATGGAGCGGGCGGGAGTGGACTTTGACGCCTTTCCTTTTCCGGTGTTAGAAACCCCTGCCGCCGTTGTCGGGGGCGAGAACATTTTCCTTTGCCAAACGACGCCCGAGCGGACTGAAGCGGCTCTGGAATTTCTGGAATATATTCTGAGTCAGGAGTTCCAACTGGACTGGGCCTTAGGAACCGGATATCTGCCGGTTAACCTGAAGGTGCGCAACAGCAAAGTGTACCAGGAATTCGTAGCTCAACATCCTCCCTTAGATATATTTCTCAAGCAGATGGAATGGGCCCGAGCGCGTCCCCTGATTCCCGGCTATACTCATTTGTCAGAAAACTTTGGGCGGGCGATCGAAGCCAGCCTGCTGGGCCAATCTCCGGAAGTAGCCTTAAAAGAGGCCCAAGCTCGATTAGAGTTAATTTTGGGCAAATGAGGGTTTTATTTCGGATTACGCTTCATTTAAGCTGTAGGTTGCTATTAGATTCCGCCTCTGTCTTAATGCTGGGATGAACAAACCTGATCTACCCGCCAGTCAAGAGATTGATCGGCTCAAACTGTTTATTTATCTGGTTCCTATCTTGGGTTTTTTTCCCGCCCTGTTGAGCCTTTATCGACGGCAAGGGAGCCGACAAGAACAGGCGATCAGCCGCTTGGTCGTGACACTTGCCTTGGCATGGTTGACCGCTTACAGCTTGCTGGGGACTGGAGCCCAAATGTCTGAGGCTTTATCCCTCCGCTTATTGATCACCAGCAGTTTGTTGACAACGGGCTACTTTTTGACCAATCTCTGGCTAATGGTGCGCCTGTGGCGGCGAAAATCTGTACGATTGCCCGGACTCAGCAAACTCAGCGATCGCCTCCCATGAGCCGAGTATAATTTGTATTTTTTTTGCATCTGACTTGCAATCATTCTATTTTTGCCACAAATGACGAAAAATACTGCTACCATGCTGCTACAAAATTTGAAAGTCCATCTAGTCCCCAGCTGAATCTGGCAAACCTAATTTCGTTGTTTAGGTGTGATCTAAATCTGTCCAGAGACTGGTCCCAGTGTTCACCTAATCTGTTACTCCCGCTGCTTGAGGTCGCTCGTGTCAACTCAGAAACCTAGCCGCCAATCCTCGCCTCCTGATCCAGGTCGTCACAAAACAAGGCCTAGGGCCAGGATTCCTCGCTGGATTGGCCTCAGTGTTGTTTTGGCGGGGGTGGCTAGTCTGTCAGCAACTGCGGGTGCTTTACTCGCGGTTTCTCTCTCCAGCGCTCCCTTGCTGCAAAGCCAATTAACTCCTGAGGAAGCAGAGGTTTTTAATCAATCAGAGCCGATCTCAACGGGGAATAGTCTGCGGCTGCCTCGCTTGACTCGCCCAGTCAACATTTTGGTGCTGGGAACCAAAGTCCTCACTTCAGATTTAGATTATCCCCCCTCTGAATTAGAAGACTTGGGATATCACGCCCTGGTGAATTCTTTTGAGGGACTCTCTGACACCATGTTGCTGATTCGATTTAATCCCCATACGGATCAGTTGGTTGTGCTGTCGGTTCCCCGAGATACTAGGGCTTATATTAGGGGGGGATTGGCGAAAATTAATGAAGCCAATCTCTATGGCGGGCCAGCCCTGACTGCTGAGACCCTTAGCGAACTGCTAGGAGGCGTCGCGATCGATCGCTACGTACGGATCAATGTGCAAGGAGTTGAGAAACTGGTAGAGGCGCTTGGAGGGATTACCATCAATGTTCCCAAAGACATGAAGTACCAGGACGATAGTCAGCATCTCTATATCAATCTAAAGGCCGGAGAGCAGCGTCTGAATGGTGATCAAGCCCTGCAATTTCTGCGTTATCGGTATGACGATTATGGCGACATCGGTCGGATTCAACGCCAACAGATGCTGATGCGCGCAGTGGTTGAACAAGCCTTAACCCCGGTCACGATCGCCCGTCTGCCTAAAATTCTTTCCGTGATTCAGTCCAACGTCGACACCAACCTTAAAGTCGAGGAACTGTTAGCCCTAGTTGGGTTTGCCGCCCAAACCAACCGCTCTAACATTCAAATGCTGATGTTGCCGGGTGATTTCAGCGCTCCGGATGAATTTGAACTGAGCTACTGGTTACCCAACTATAGTCAAATCGATCAATTGGTGGAACAGTATTTTGGTTATGGGGTTGAACGATATCAAACAGCCAGCGATCCAAGCTATTTACGGGTAGCCATTCAAGACAGCACCGGAGATGAGGTCGCGGTTCAATCTCTAATCGATGAGCTATATGACATAGGTTACTATAATATTTTTGTCGATGAGGCTTGGGGCGAAAAGATTGAAGAACTAACTGTAACGCGAATTTTAGCTCAACGAGGGGATGTGCAAAGTGCGGAAACCCTCTATCGTTTCCTCGGCATTGGTGAAGTTCGGGTGGAGAGCACAGGCAATTTATACTCCGACATTACAATTCAGTTGGGTAAAGACTGGCTGGATGAACATGGAGATGAGTTATAGCATTTATCGCAATTTTCGCTTGGGTTGAATACATCTCAGTGAAGGCGGGGTGTAGGGTATAGGGTGTAGTCAATACCAGTGAAAACTACTATATGTTGCTTCAAGCTGATCAACGGACCAAATTAGATGAATCGAATGACGCCCTGTTTTATGGGTTCCCTCGATTTGTTAATCATGTTGATGATAGCTTCATCCAACAATTGACCGACCTCTATCGAGAGCGCCTCAAACCCCACAGCCGGATTTTTGATATGATGAGTAGTTGGGTCTCTCATCTGCCAGAGGAGTTGACATTCGAGTGGGTAGAGGGGCATGGCATGAACGAAGAAGAGTTGGCCCGTAATCCTCGCCTCAGTCACTATTTTGTCCAAAATCTCAACCAGAATCAAACGCTGCCCTTGGCGGATGAAGCTTTCGACGCAGTGTTGAACGCAGTTTCTATTCAGTATTTACAATATCCTGACAAGGTCTTCGCCGAGATTTATCGCATTCTCAAGCCTGGCGGCATCGTCCTGATCAGTTTCTCGAATCGGATGTTCTATCAAAAAGCGATCGCAGCCTGGCGCGACGGCTCGGAAACCAGTCGGGTGGGGTTGGTCAAGCGCTATTTTCAATCTGTGAAAGGATTCAGCGCACCAGAGACCATCACCCGCCCCTCAACATCGCCCTCATTCCTAAGGATGTTAGGAATGCCTGGGGGTGATCCGTTCTATGCTGTGATTGCTGAAAAACTAGAGCCTCTTGTCAAGACGTAGCAATTACGAGGTCACTTTTCCTGGGGCGCAACACGAGTCATCAACTTATCACTCACCTCAAATCCAAACCTTTCATACAGCTGATATGCACTGCTTGTCTGTAGCACGAACTGCGTTTGGGAGATTGAAGGATGCTTCAAAATACAATCTAGAAACCATTTCCCGAGTCCCTGATTGCGGTATGCATCAGCTATTACTAGATCCGATAGCCAGGAGAAAACTGTGTAGTCGGTGGCTACTCGAGCAAAACCGATTTGTTCATGACCGGAGAATAGAGAGAAGCACAAAGAGTTCTGTATCAACTTCTCAACGATAGCCTGAGGACGCCTATGCCCCCAATATGTCTCAGCAAGGAGG
>JAKSDM010000660.1 GCA_022360135.1 Pseudanabaenales cyanobacterium
AGAGGCGATAAGTTGACGAGTGTACTCTTGTTGAGGGGATTGATAGATTTGTTCAGAGGGGCCGATCTCCTCGACTTTACCGCGATTCATCACCATAATCCGATCGCTCATGAACTCCACCACACTCAGGTCATGGGAAATGAAAATGTAGGTGAGCCCAAATTCCGCCTGCAGTTCTTTTAGGAGATTGAGTACTTGGGCTTGTACCGAAACGTCCAGAGACGACACCGACTCATCGCAGATGATGAACTTGGGATTGAGGGCTAAGGCGCGAGCAATACAAATGCGCTGTCGTTGACCGCCGGAAAACTCATGGGGGAAGCGGTTCATGCAGTCCGGATTGAGATCGACCCGCTCTAGCAGATAAGCGACCCGTTCCCGCCGATTGCGGCGGCTTTTATCGATGCCATGAATCTTTAAGGGTTCAGCGATCGCCTTACCAATGCTCATGCGTGGATTCAACGAACTGAAGGGGTCCTGGAAGATGATCTGCATATCCCGCCGGAGCTGACGCAGTTGCTTGGCGGAGATGGCGTCTAGCTCAATCCCTTCGAAGATGACATGGCCGCTCATGGGTTTGACTAGTTGCAATAAAGCGCGCCCTAAGGTGGTTTTGCCGCAACCGGATTCTCCCACCAGACCAAAGGTTTCCCCTCGATAGACGGAAAAGGACACCCCATTGACCGCCATTACATATCGTTTAGTTTGACCCAAAACGCCTCGTACCGGGAAAGCCACCTTGAGATCCTGCACGGTCAGAAGCGCCCCTTGCTGTTCAAGTTGGCTTAAGCGATCGCGAAATTCCCCTTCCTCCATCTGAGTTTTAGCCTGGAGGGCTTGGGTAACCTCCAGCGGTTTTTCCTGAATAATTTGCTCCCCACTGGGAGCCACCGTCACGTCCATAAAGTCAGACACCGTAGGCAAGAAGCGCAACTTCTGGTCGGGCCGGGGACGACAGGCTAGGAGTCCCTTGGTATAAGGATTTTGAGGATTGGAGAAAATTTCCCAAACCGATCCGTACTCGACGATCTGTCCCTTATACATGACGGCTACCTGGTCAGCAATTTCGGCGATGGCGCCCAGATCATGGGTAATAAAAATCATCGACATGCCCCGGCGATCGCGCAGTTCCCGCAGCAGATCTAAAATATTGGCTTGTACGGTGACATCCAGAGCAGTGGTCGGTTCATCCGCAATCAGCAGGGCCGGGTTAGAAGAAATCGCCATAGCGATCATCACCCGCTGGATTTGCCCGCCTGAGAGTTCGTGGGGATAGCGGTTAAGAATGGTCTGTTTGCGGCGATTCATTTCCTGCATAATCTGCCGTTCATCCCGAAAGCCATCAGCTGAGAGGGTCGCCCTCAGTTCTTCATCGCTGGGGAGCAGCTTCACCTCCTGGAGTCGGGCGATCGCCTGTCGCCTTGCCTCTGCTTGAGTCACCGCCTGGTGCTGCCGAATCGCTTCAGTTAGCTGAAATTCACAGGTATACACCGGATTTAGAGAACTCATCGGTTCCTGGAAAATCATCGCAATCTGCCCCCCTCGATATTGCTGCATCTGGTTTTTAGGCAGCCCTACCAGGTTGATCGACTCGCGACTAGTTGACTTATTATCAGAGCGATGATCCTGAAACCAAATTTCTCCACCGGCAATTTTCCCGGGAGGACTGGGCACTAATCTCATCACCGCTAGGGAGGTGACCGACTTACCCGATCCTGATTCACCCACAATTCCTAGGGTTTGACCTCGCTTTACCTGAAACGAAGTATCGTTAACAGCCTTAATCAGCCCTGTGTCAGTCTGAAACTGAACTTTTAGATTGCGGACGTCTAGGATGATCTCACTCATGGGGTGGAGTTAAAACGGTGGAGCAGTCTTACATTGGAATTAGCTGGATCATAACAGTGCCTCACTGACTATGGTGTTCAGATGGCTTAACTTTGTCTGAGAATACGCTGAAATGCTTCAACTTGCGATCGCGGTGCTCATTGTAATTGCCGGGTCAGCCCTATGTTCTGGCACCGAAACCGCCCTTTTGTCTGTGCCTACCCTGAAGGCTCGACAATTGGCTCAGTCCAAACGACCTGCCGCCATAGCCCTGTTGGCCATCCGGGAAAAAATCAATCGTCCCATCGCCACGATTGTAATTCTGAATAATATTTTCAATATTGTTGGCAGTATCGTGATCGGCAGCATCGCCACTAAGGTTTTGGGGGATGCCTTGCTGGGGCTGTTCTCTGGGATTCTGACGTTTCTGATCATTGTGTTTGCAGAGATTTTCCCAAAAACGATGGGAGAGCGCTATGCTGAGCGGGTTAGTTTATGGGTCGCCATCCCTGTCCGGGGGCTGACCTGGCTATTGTCTCCCTTGGTTTGGGTATTGGAGCGAATTACAGCCCCCTTGACCAATAGCAACCAACGCCCCATTACTAACGAAGCGGAAATCAAACTCTTAGCCACGCTGGGTTACCAGGAAGGCATCATTGAAGACGACGAAGCCGATATGATCCAACGGGTGTTTCGGCTGAATGATTTGACGGCAGAGGATTTGATGACTCCTCGAGTGGCGATTACCTATGTGCCTGGCGATCGCACCCTAGCGGCGGTTCAAGCAGCCGTAATCGCCTCCCAACATACCCGCATCCTGGTTATCGAGCATGATCTCGACCATATGTTGGGAGTTGTCCTGAAGCATGAGTTATTAGCCGCCTTGGTGCAGGGAAAAGGGGAGCAACCAGTAACCTCCCTGATGCGACAAGTTCACTTTGTGCCGGAAGTGGAACGGGCTGACAGACTGCTGAAAAAGTTCCAGGCTTCCCGAGAGCACCTGGTGGTGGTGGTAGATGAGTACGGCGGCGTGTCTGGAGTCGTGACTTTGGAGGATGTTCTGGAGGTGCTGACAGGTGAAATTGTCGATGAGACCGATCAGAATGTCGACTTACAAGCCCTGGCTCGTCAGCGACGTAAACGCCTTTTACAAACTAGAGGGTTTGGAAAACAATAAAAAGCCTTGCAAGTTGAGCGCTACATCATCATAAGTCATCTTCATCCTCTGACCGCCAGGCTAATGAAAATTTGGTTTAATAGAAATATTGAGGGAACTTACAAGGGCTAGTCGAGTCTACTATACTGCCCATATCATCATTTCAGACAATGCCTGTCGTTCCAGACGACTCTATGGGCTTAAATCAGGGGTCGAGCCAATCTAAATTTCCTTCTAAGTAACTTAGGGTCGTCTACCAATTGAAGTTACTGCAAAGGAACTAACCTAAAATGCAAACTATCCTGCTGCGTCGAATCTCCTCAGGCGAAGGCTCATTTGAGGAAGCTGGAGCAGCAAAGGATTTTATCGAATCGCCTACTCGCCGCAAAAATAAAGCGAGAGTAACCGATTAGCTTTTTCGACAGTGTGAGGAGTGGACATGCGGTCAAACCCTGAGGCGATATGCCTTTGGGAAGTTTATTCAGATGCAATGAAGTCTATTGATGAAAGAGAATAGTCGACTCAATTCCGGAAAACCATGTAATTCCGAGAATACATGATGAGAGATGATCACTTTCACCGGCGTTCAGACTGATGAGACTTAACCGCACCCTAGGAGCTTCATTGTTTTCCCGTTCAACTTTCAACCTTAAACAGCTCGACTCGAAAGTTGAGTTACCTGCAGAAGATCCAATAGTCTCCAACCAGATCTATGCCTGATCCCTCTACACTGTTACTGCTAGCCTGCACTAATTGCTTAAACGCTCCTAGCGCTAGCGAATTACCGGATACTCAATGCAGCCAAATTCAGAATTCACTCGCTGCCGATCAATTAGATGTGAAGGCGCGTCCTTGTGTGAGTTCGCCTGAGACTGATCAAATTCCACTACATTCGCCGAAATCTCAAGCCTCAAGCCTCCCCTCTGGTTTGGAACTGTTGGCATCTCCCTACCTGAGGTTGGGCAGCCGGGGCGAGACCGTAATTCAACTTCAGACTCAGCTTCACGCTCTTGGTCACTATCAGGGTGTGATCGACGGAGTATATGGCCCCCTGACAAGAT
>JAKSDM010001481.1 GCA_022360135.1 Pseudanabaenales cyanobacterium
CCGTCATCAAGGAAAATCACGGCGTTGGGCACGCCGGGCTCACCCGGCTGCTGCTCGCCGTCAAAGTTTTTGTCCACAAACACCCGCCCGATCAGGGTGGCGCAGTCCGAGAGAATGCCTGGATCAATTCGCACAACATGGATAACCGGGCCATCCTTAAATGAAAAATCGTTGTCTGTACGCTGGGCGTTGACGACTGCAGAGTTGCGGCCTGAGCCTCGAATTGCATCGGGGGTGAGTTGGGCGGCGTAGACGATGTTCAACACCTCATTGGCGGGAACTGGCGTAGCGGTGGAAAAGATTGCCGTAGACCCGTCCTCACTGAGGTCTGCTGTGATGGATATGGCCTGATCTTGAATAGCCGCTCGAACAGAGTCTTCCAGGAAGCGGAAACCGACCGGCAGGATATCAGTGACGCTGAGGTTATCCATCGGCACCTCCGCCAGGTTGCGAATAGCCAGACGATAGACCACGCTGTCTCCGGGTTGAGCGGCTGCCCGATCAGCAGATTTCGTAATCTGAATCTGAGTTTCCTCGCACATCGCAGTGGTGAACTGCAACGCCATCAGCTCTAAGGAAATCTGTTCCGCATTGGGAATGAGCGAAACGGTGTCCGTTAGTTGCAAACCGCCATCGGTAGAAATAGGCATCCCATCCAGAGAAGAGGCCAGATAGCTGACGACTCTGGCGCTAGGGTCAAGGGTGTTGGGGCTGTCGGGACTCTCAAGGATTTCTATCCGGATGCGGCGTTGCACATACTCAGTCGAATTAGCTGGAGGATCAACCACGATAATGAAGGCGCGGCCGATATCGAGTTGCCCCTTTTCCGGATCGAAGAGGAAGTTGTAGCGACCTTCATCAGCATTAGTGAGGAAGAAGGGATTACTGTTCTCGCCGTTGGGTTCAAGCCCGAGGGGGATGCCATTACCTTCGATGTTGGGCACTTCAGTTCTGGTCAAGTCGAGCAAGCTGCCCAACTCAGCCCCGGTTGGATCACTGGGGTCGGGGTTGTAGACGGCGACGGAAAACCCGGTATAGTCTGCGAGGAGGGCTCCATCGCAGCCGAGAATCTGTCCCAGTGGGTCAATCAGCCCAAATCCCTGGGCGTCAACAAACTCTGTGTTTCCCTGAAACTCATTCCCAGCTGGATCTTGGAAACTATAGCTGGCTTGGTTGGTAAGGGTTCGGCGCTGAGCAGCACCCTGTTGTTCAACGTCTTGGGCTAGGGTGGTGGAAGGTCCGTGCCATAGGCTGCTGACTAGAAGCGTCGCTGCCATTCGCCGCAACCATTGGCGGCGTTTGTGTTTAAAGGCGCTGTGTTGAGGACGACTCACGGGAGGATTCTCTTCTAGAAATCTGACAGTAGAGTGGGTTTCTCGCTGGGCGGGAGCTGGGCAACTGGGCGGAAAGGGCCTGGCTCAGCCGTTTTTGGGCGCACGAATTCTGGTCAGAGGTGGGTTTGCTCTGATCAACCTGGGTTGAGTTAATCGTGGTGAGAAGCTTGTCGCTGGGGAAGCAGAGCGGCTGAAGCAGCAGGGGGAGGGAAGGATAGGGAGAGGGGCGATCGCGCTCCAATGGCAGTGAGGCGCTGTCTCGCAGGGGCGATCGCCCCCTCTCTTAGCAAATTGAGGTGACGAGGTTACTTGACACTGACTTCGTAAACCGCCTTAACGGCCGCCAAGGGTTCTAAGGACTCGCTGTAATCCCAACGGATGTGGGTGTAAGCCTCAGCGGGCGCGGGCTGTAGTTCCACCGCGCCATCGGGCAGGGTAACCTCAACTAGGGGTTCCGCCACGAAGGTTTCGCCGCCATCGATGCTGAAGGTCAGCTCCGCTCCATTCGCCTTGGCGGACTCCAGCACATAGGTGGTTTGGGCGGGAACTGGCTGGGTGACCACTAGATTAGTCGCTGGCTTCTCACCCGCATTTTCACTGGTGAGTTCATAGCGGAGGACATCGCCCGGGACGACGGATGCTTTATCACCCATATCTAGCCAG
>JAKSDM010000156.1 GCA_022360135.1 Pseudanabaenales cyanobacterium
ACAGCATCCCTAATCCAAATGCCATCCAGACAGTTCGACCGCTCACAATAATATGACTTCGCCAGTTGCGGAAGCACAGAATAGCCGCTCCCAGAAAAGCGCCCATCTCTAATAAGAAAATCCCTCTCATATACCAAAGTGGACGCTCACCATCAGCAGGCGGCGTGCTGAACAATAGAAAAAATAACAAGGAGAAGATAGCCCATCCGACACAAAGTAGAATCAGTGTCTGGGTGGATATTAGAGGCTTAGAACTGGTAGACTGCCTGCTCACCGGGACGCTCCTCGATTCTCTAAAGGATAATAGCCATCGGTCCGAGGTCCATGAGTTAACTATTTGACTAGCAAGAGTAGCCGCGACTGACTACTGCGTCAATGTCAACCCTTACTTAGAAAAGGGGGGCTGTTTAGTCAGAGTGTCATAATACCCGGTTATGGGGATGGGTAATCAAAAATTCTTAAAGCAACCAAGCTATTGCCATAGCTTGCCCATGGGGGAGTGGCCTAACCAATTCTCAAATAAATTCCGTTCATTGCTGGGCATATCTTCCAGGGCTTCCAAAGCTCGCTCAGCAAAGTTGGCGTTGCCAAAATAGTTTTTCCCAATGCGATGCAGTTCCTGCAGCAATGTATTCAAGTGATCTTCCTGCCAGGGCGGGACTTGAGCGATCGCCAAGGGATCCACTGTGAGCAGCGCATTGACGGCTTTAGGCGAGTTAGTTTGAGGGAAATTCCATTGAGTAAACACCTCAGAAATATCCTTCTCAAACAAAGTGGCCTGTTTACTCCCTAACAAGTCTTCAACATCAATGTAGAGTGCTTGCAAGAGGAGTAAACAGGCCTGAATAAATGGCTGAGCTGCAGACGCTCCTTCGCCTGGCTGGCTGCTTTCGGTGCTGAGGCCGATTTGATCGAGGCGGACTTTGCCCCATACGCTGTAACGTTCGGGTTCCTCTAAAAGGACGCACGCCTTGCCTCGGTTATCCGCCAAATCTCGCCACAGCGCCCTGGCTTCTTCTTCCTGAGCCGCACTAAATATACTAAGAAGTCTAAATGTCTGACCCTGGTAAGAGAGAATCGGTATCTTCTGATCTTTTGTGGGATGCTGAAAGTTCTTGATGTCAACATCCTGCCTCTTTAAGATAAACATGACGCTGCCGATTTACTCCTGTCAGGTTTGAAAGCTTGCAGGGTCTTTAGTAGATAATCTCCAATCACCTTTCCCACCAAAGAAGGGGGTTAGATGAGGAGATTTTTGATTGTAGCGGGTAAGCATCCGAATTGAATCACTTATCCAGGGAGTATATTTGAGAAGCGGATTTACTAATACCCTACCTCAGTCCGCGCCCATCAGGGTTTAGGCTGGCAATTTGAGTATTAGTCGCTCCATATTTCATATTTCATGCTTCATTTTTGTATTTCATATAGAGTAGTCCTCCTGATTTTGGGAAGTAGAGAGTAGGATGTATAGAACTCTAGTGGACAGTCTCGTCTACAATCTAAAGCCATGGGGGCGGTTTCCTAACTCAGAATACCCAGTTGCTTTGGGTATAATCCCATAGATACCATCTTGAAGCGTTTGTTTTCGGCGCCAAGGGAGCTTATTTACGCTAGATCCAGTGTGGAGTCGTCCTTTTCCCAAGCGGACCTTCTGCCTTGATCCATCCCCGATTACTGCTTGGCATATTCATGCTTAAGGGCCCTTAGTTCAGTGGATAGAACAACCGACTTCTAATCGGTAGGTCACAGGTTCGAATCCTGTAGGGCCCGTAGGTTTTTCAATTAGCTTACAAATCTGCTGGCTGCTGACCGGCGACGACAGGGGCAGTGCGATTCAGTTTTAGTTCTGGGTGTTCTCCTTCAACCTGCTGACAGTTCCACTGATTGCGAAACAGCAGTACGGGACGACCCCAACTATCCTTCACTGTTACTGTATTGAACAGACGTCCTGCCTGATCTAAGGCTTCCCAACCACCAGCGACCCAGCGGGCGACGCTGTAGGGCAATAGGTCCAGCTGGGTTTCAACGTTGTATTCATTTTTCAACCTAAACTGCACCACTTCAAATTGAAGCTGGCCCACTGCCGCTAGGATAGGGTCACGGCGGAACGCATCGGCTGAGTACATAATCTGCACTGCTCCTTCTTCCCGCAACTCTGAAACTCCCTTGCGAAACTGCTTGAATTTGGAGGGGTTGGGATTCTTCAGATAGGCAAATAGCTCTGGCGAGAAGCAAGGGATGCCCTCATACTCCAACTTTTTGCCCTGATAAATGGTGTCGCCGATCGCGAAAACGCCGGGGTTATTCAGACCAATCACATCACCAGGATAGGCTTCTGCCAGGGATTCTCGTCCTTGGGCAAAGAGCTTTTGGGGGTGGGAGAGGCGTACGGTCTTACCTAAGCGAGCATGGTTGACTACCATATCTTTTTCAAATTTACCGGAGCAGACGCGAATAAAGGCGACCCGATCGCGGTGTTTAGGGTCCATATTGGCCTGCAGTTTGAACACAAAGCCAGAGAAGTCATTGTGGGTGGGGGCAATTTCTCCAGCGCTACTACTGCGTGGACCCGGCTTGAGCGCATAGTCCAAAAACGCATCTAGAAATAGCTGCACGCCAAAGTTGGTCATGGCGCTGCCGAAAAATACCGGAGTCATTTGTCCGGTGTGGACCCACTCGATATCGAGTTCTGGCCCCAGTTCTTCGATCACCTCTAGTTCCTCTTTGAACTGGTAATAGAGGTCTTGGTCCAATAACTCTTCAATTCGGGGATCGCCCAGATCCACCACTGTATCCGCCGCTTCCCGACTGCCGTGGGCGCTGCGCTCAAACAGGTGGAATTGACGCTGGCGCCGGTCAAATACGCCCTTGAAGCGATCGCCCATGCCAATCGGCCAATTGACGGCATAAGTGAGTAATCCTAACTCCTGCTCGATCTCATCCATTAGCTCCAACGGCTCCCGGCCAGGACGGTCGAGCTTGTTGAAGAAGGTGAAGATCGGCAGCGATCTCATTCGGCACACCTCAAATAGCTTAAGCGTCTGAGGCTCTAAACCTTTAGCGGCGTCCTCCAGCATAACAGCGTTATCGGCGGCTGCCAGAGTGCGGTAGGTGTCCTCACTGAAATCTTGGTGGCCAGGGGTGTCCAGCAGGTTAATCCAATAATCGCCGTACAAGAACTGCATCACCGTGGACGTAATCGAAATCCCCCGCTGCTGCTCCATCTCCATCCAGTCGGAAGTAGCATGGCGCTGGGCCCGCCGAGCCTTCACCGCCCCAGCTTCATGAATCGCGCCCCCATAGAGCAAGAGCTTTTCCGTCAGCGTCGTCTTGCCAGCGTCAGGGTGAGAGATAATAGCGAAGTTGCGACGGTTTTCTACCGCCTCCTGCAAGTTGGTCGGAGCAGCAATGGACATAGAATAAATAGCAACGAAGGCTTTTTAAGCAATTATAGAAACTGTAGCTTGAGCTTAACAGAATCAGTCTCGAAGGTGGATTATCGAACGGGGCGGACCCGAGATTTTGTTCGCACTGAGTATTGGCAATGGCGAGGGTTTGCCATTCGCTATCAAAGCGCTGGGATTCAAGGTTCTCCCATGCTGTTGGTTCACGGCTTTGGAGCCTGCCTTGATCACTGGCGCAAAAATATACCATCTTTGGCGACCACAAACCGGGTTTACGCCATCGACCTAATTGGCTTTGGCAAGTCTGCTAAACCTCAACCCAATCACCCTATCGCTTATACATTCGAAACCTGGGGTGAGCAGGTAATTGCCTTCTGTCAAGAAATTATTGGCGAACCGGCGTTTCTAGTTGGCAATTCAATTGGTTGCGTCGTTACCCTGCAAGCAGCAGTGGCGGCTCCTGATTGGGTGCGGGGGGTAGCGATGCTAGACTGCTCCCTACGCCTGCTGCATGATCGCAAACGGACAGAACTGCCCTGGCGTCAACGCTTTGCCGTTTCCTTGCTACAAAGAATCCTGGCCTACAAAGCGATTGGCCACTTCTTTTTTTCCCGCCTGGCTCGTCCCCAAACGATCCGCAAAATTTTGCTCCAAGCCTATGGCCGCTCAGAAGCTGTCACAGATGAGTTAATTCACTGCTTACTCGAACCCGCTCGCGATCCGGGCGCCGCTGATGTGTTCCTCGCCTTTGTCGGCTACTCTCAGGGACCTCTGCCTGACGACTTGCTCCCCCAACTGACCTGCCCCGCCCTACTGCTATGGGGTGTAGATGACCCATGGGAGCCGATTCATTTGGGGCGAGCATTGAGCCATTTTCCGGCAGTTGAAGACTTTATTGCTTTAGATGGCGTCGGACATTGTCCCCAAGACGAAGCGCCTGAACAGGTCAATCCCATTTTGCGAGATTGGATTTCGAAGCATACCACCTAGGTGCAGGCGGGGGCGGATGGAGTACTTTGCTGTTCTGGCAGAGTGAGGCTTTCAGCCATCTTTAAGTAAACTCTAGAAGGCAATGCAGAGAGAGATATAAGAGAATATACAGATAAAAATACATCTAGAAATACATGCCCAAGAAAATATACCTAGGAAAATATACTCAGGAAAATAGACTTAAAAAAGAGCCCCGTGACGGCCATCCACGGGGCGCTAAGAAACAGTTAAACGCTTGTATCAACATAAGATTCGCCTAGATTATCAAGATAAAGTAAATCATTGTGACGGTTTCCGTATTGTCATCAGAATGTCACCCTATGCTTGTGTCAAAAATGAAGTTAGTTAACTGAGCCCCAGGCCTGCTATCGGGATCCCCACCAAGATCGCAAAGGTAAGGGTATTGTTTAAATCTAAGGTCAAGGCGTCGATGCGAACCAGCAACGAAGTCGCGATCATGACCAAGATGTAGGCGAAAATATGCACCCAAGCCACCACTAAGACTGCCAGAGACGCTAACAGCAAAACCATCACAAGATAGCCGACGTCTGACCGAAAACCTAGGAGGGCGAAGCTTCTGGCGGGTTTCCAAAGCGTTGTTATGATGCCTGCCAGAGTGATAACCCCAAAAACAGTCATCACCCAGGCAAGGTGAGAGGCCTCTGAAGTGTGCAGATACCGGCCGAACGCCGTATAAGTCGCCAGCAATAGAAGGTATGAGAGCCAGGTTAGCTTTGGCATTGTCAGGGCATCGCTCAATCCCTAAAGATTAGTTGAAATTGCTTGCACTGGGCAGGTTGGAATGCACTGTTCGCAAACAATACAACGAGATCGCAGGAAGCTCAGACGATAGGTTTCCGGATCGAGGGTGAGGGCTTCGGTGGGACAGATACCCGTACAGAGACCACAGTGGACGCAACTCTCTTCGTCGATCAAAATCTCTCGGCTAGCTAAGGAGACGCCAATGCCTTGAGATCTTAGCCAATCCAACGCCTCATCCAGTTGGTCAATATCTCCAGATAACTCCAACACTGCCTTGCCAATTTGATTAGGCGCCACCTGGGCTCGAATAATATTGGCGGCCACGTTAAAGTCCTTTGCCAACCGATAGGTAATTGGCATCTGTACCGACTGTTTCGGAAAAGTTAGCGTAACCCGCTTCTTCAAGACTGAGGCTCCAACCAGAGTTCAGTTAGACTAAAGAGTAGCTGCTAGCTGTATAGCCCTAAGCTCTTTTCTCTAGTGTAAGTTATGGACTCTGAGTCCTCAGTAATCGGTCTAATTGCTAATCATTAAACCCTAAACCCCTAACCCCTCAATTATGACTGTTGATTCTCCCAACTCCCTGAAGCAAACTGAAGCAACCGGATCTGCTCAAAATCAGTCTGCCCAATCAATCCGGCAGCGATTGCGCAATTTGATCATTGTGGGGGTGGCGACCGTCTTAAGTGTGGCTGTATTTCTGGGCGTCCAGGCGCAAACGTCATTGACCTCTCTGGCTTCTCTGGCGGCAGATTCAGTTCCGTTGGAACAAGCGCTGGGTAACGGTAAACCTACCCTCATGGAGTTCTATGCAAACTGGTGTACTAGCTGCCAGGCGATGGCGAGTGATATGAGCCAGCTCAAGGATCAGTACAATGGCCAGGTAAACTTCGTGATGTTAAATGTGGACAATAGTAAGTGGTTGCCAGAAATGCTGCACTATCGAGTGGACGGTATCCCTCACTTTGTCTTCTTGGATAGGACTGGGGAGTCTGTTGCAACGACAATCGGCGAACAACCTCGCCTGATTATGGCGGAGAATTTGGAGGCGCTGCTGAATCAGCATTCACTCCCCCATGCCCAGCTAATGGGTAAGGCGTCAGAGTTGGAAACGCCCGCCACCCCTAGAAGCCGATCGGATGATCCCCGTAGCCATGGGGCTCAAGTGGTGAACTAAGGTTTGCCCTCAATCACTCTCTGAACCAATTCAGCCAAACGTTCCGCACTATCCATAATGGCTAAGCCGCCTGAAGCCGTCGCCATTTGCTGCAACCGATCGCGCGACTCCAATAGATTCAAAACTTTATCCCGCAGGATCTCAGGAGTTAGTTCCGATTGGCGGCAAACTTGGGCGGCCCCAGCGGCGGCAAAAGCGGCGGCGTTGTAGGCTTGATGATCTTCGGCGGCGTAAGGATAAGGAATCAGAATAGAAGGCGTTTTCGTGACCGCGAGTTCGGTTAGGGTGCCGGCGCCTGCCCGGCTGATGACGAGGTCCGACCGCTTCAGCAACGCCGCCATGTTGTTGTAGAAGGGCATATGGATGTATTGGGAATGTTCCAGGCTGTCTGCCTCTGGGTCGTTGTCTCCAGTTAGGTGAACAATCCAAGCCCCTGCTTCAAACCAGGCTGGGGCGCACTGACGCACCAACTGATTAACCGCCACTGCTCCCTGGCTGCCTCCCACCACCGCCACTAGAGGCGCTGAGTTAGGGATAGCTAGGTCCTCTAGGAGCGTTTTTGAGGCGGCAAGGAATTGCGATCGCACGGGCGTTCCCACACAAATACTCTTGGCTCTGGATAAGCGAGGCAAAGCAGCCTCAAACCCCAGCGCCACCATACTGCACCAGGGACTCAGCCAGCGAGTCACCTTTCCCGGCAGGGCGTTCGATTCATGCAGGATGCTCGGTAATCCCAAGCTACGGGCGGCAATAATCGCAGGAGCAGCGATGTATCCTCCGGTTGTAAATACCCCTTGAAAATTGCCCTGTTTGAGTATCTGTCTCACCTGTAGAATTGAGCGGAGTAACTGGCCCAATCGTCGCACAGTTCCCAATCCCAAACGCCCCTGCAATCCCCCTAAGGAAATCGTGTGGAGAAAATACTGCTCTGGCACTAACTGGGTTTCTAAACGGTCGGGCGTCCCCAGCCATTCGATTTCGTAATCAGATAGATGCGCAGCGGTGGCGATCGCTGGGAAGAGATGTCCCCCTGTACCACTGGCTGCGACTAATAATCGGATTGGGGTTTCTCTCAACACCCTAGCCTCTCTGCTTCAGACATCAGAACTCTTGAGCATACAGCATACAGCCCTCCGAATAGCTGGAGCGATAATGAGCTTTATATCTATGAGCGGTTTGCAATTGCATTGCCTACACCCCGCACCCTATACCCTACACCCCACACCCCACCTTGCGGGGATGTGTTCAATCCAAGCGAGAATCGCTATAGATCCAAACAAAGCGAGTGAGAGCGTCACTATTCAGAGTACTTTAGGTTTAGATTAGGATTGTTTGCTGATTTGCCCAAACAGTTTGAGGATTTCTATGATCATGCGCCATTTCTGGCAATCTCTACCGACTTTGCTCCTGGGGATAACCTTGGGATGGAGTTACGCCCTCAAAGCTGACGCCGCCCCCCCGGAAACTACCCCTAATCAGGTGGTGACCATCCTAGAACAAATTGAAGCGGCTGCAAACGCTCAAGACCTGGCGACTGTGATGGAATTCTACAGTCCGGAGTTCACCAATACCGATGGCTTTGATCACAACAGTCTGAAGGAGGCGTTAACTCAACTCTGGGGGCAATACTCCAATCTGGATTATCGGATAGAAGTTCAGTCTTGGGAAGCCGAAGAGAATGGTGTGATTGTCGAAACCCTAACGTATATCAATGGCGTGCAGAATAGATCGAATCGGGACTTGAAGTTGGATTCCGTGATGCGATCGCGCCAGCATTTCGAGAATGGACAAATCATCTCACAGGAAATCCTCTCAGAACGTAACAGCCTGACCTCCGGCAGTCATCCTCCCACATTGACCGTACTATTACCCGAGAAAATTGGCACTGGTGAACCCTACAATTTCGACGCTATTGTGGAAGAACCGCTGGGCGATCGGTTGTTGTTGGGGGCTGCTTTAGAAGAGGGTGTCACCGCTGAAGACTTTTATCAACCCCGTCCTCTCAGTTTTGAATTGCTCTCAGCCGGGGGCCTTTTCAAACTGGGGGATCCATCAGGGCAACCGGACAAACGCTGGGTTTCCGCTGTGCTGATTCGAGCCGACGGGCTTGTTATTGTAACCCGTCGCCTCAGCATTGAGAACTAAATTTCGCATCCAATTTTTATTCCTTCATCCAAGTGTTTGGGGAATTCGCAGCCTCACTACGTAGCTACTCATGGATTAGTGGCGCCAAGGTTCGAGCTTAGATGGCCAATTGAACTCCGAATCCTATGAACAGAGTACCGGTTGCCCATCGCATAGTGCTTTGAATTCGACCTGAAGGCTTGAGCCTGCTTGAGATAGCGCTGGAGAAAAAGACGACATGAGTATGAACAATGCCCGCTATCACAGCATGCATCACTCCCATGATTGCAATTTGTATCTCCGGATTGGGCGCCGACCTCGCTACGAACTGGGGTAACAGGGCAATGAATAGGATCGACATCTTAGGATTTAAGATATTCACCAACGCGCCGTCTCTATAAATCTGCCACAAGCAACGAAACGATCTGTTCGGAGAAGCGGACAGGACTCCGCGACCTCGAAAAGCGCAAATCCCGAGGTAGATTAAGTAGGCTGCTCCGATGAATTTGAGTAGATGAAACGCTGTCGCCGAGTAGCTGAGGAGTGCGGAAAGCCATGCTGTCGCCGCTACAGCATGGAAGAGGATGCCGGTTGAATTGCCCAAATTACCGATCATTCCAGACCGTCTGCCCTGCCCAAGGGTGGTTGAGACCGTGTAGACCCAACTTGGACCAGGCGAAACCGCCATCATGAGACTAACCGTAGCAAAGCCAAAGTAGGGTGCTAGCTCGTTCATTGAGTGTTTGATTCCTTGGCGACCAACCGAACTAAACCATTGCTTAGGCAACTGCGACTACTGCTGCTTCTAGAATCCCCTCGAATAAAACTATCCCATCCTTACCCCCTAACATTGAATCAGACGCCCGTTCGGGGTGAGGCATTAGGCCCAAAACATTGCCTGCTGGGTTGCAGATACCCGCAATATTATTGAGGGATCCGTTGGGGTTGTTGGCCTCATCGGTGACGCCCTCAGGGCTGCAATAACGGAATAGGACTTGGGTGTTGTCTTCGAGTTCCGACAAGGTTTGTTCATCTGCATAGTAGCAGCCCTCTCCATGGGCGATTGGTAAGGTGATCACCTGTCCCTGCCGATATTTCTGAGTCCAGGCAAGAGTAGTCCGCTCCACCTTAATGGGAAGGCGATCGCAAATGAAGTGTAAATCCCGATTCCGCACCAATGCCCCCGGCAATAGCCCCGCTTCCGTCAGAATTTGGAAGCCATTACAGACGCCCAATACCCATCCCCCTTGTTTAGCATGCTCCACCGTAGCCCGCATGGCCGCAGAGAAGCGCGCGATCGCGCCACACCTCAAATAGTCTCCATAACTAAACCCGCCTGGAATAACCACCACATCAATATCCGAGAGATCACCATCCTGATGCCAAACCAGGCGGGTGGGTTGTTGCAGAATATCGCGGGTGACATAAGCAACGTCGCGATCGCAATTAGAACCTGGGAAGACGATGATGCCGAATTTCATGATTAGGGAGAGGGTGTGGGGTGTGGGGTATACCTAAGCGCTAAGCGCTATTAGTTCCTTAATATCAAACCGATAATTTTCGATCACTGGGTTAGCCAACAATTGATCGCAGATACGATCAAGCTGCTGTTTTGCTTCGGCTTCATCCTTTGCAGACAATGTCAACTCCACATACTTACCAATCCTAAGCTGCTCCACATTGTCATAGCCCATATGCTTCAGTCCAGATTGAACAGCTGTTCCAGCCGGATCTAGTACAGAAGGCCGAAGCGTCACATAAATCTGAGCCTGATACTTTTGCGTCACAGTAGTAATTAAGTAAAGAGAGTAAATGTCCAATTAATCGTATCGTATATTTTTCCCTACCTCCCCTGCCCTGCTCCCCAACTTTCAGGGGTAGGTATTGCAAACTTGGGGTTGATTGGCCAATTCCAACCAAGCTCAAACTCCCATTCCTCGGTTGAGCTTGTAGGTCGTTGAGATCATTGGACCCCTTATTCTTTCATGGACTCTTTAAAACCCACCCTTGAAAGTCGCTCCCCAATCCCCCTCTAAGCTGAGAAAATAGAGAAAATCAGCCTCGTCTAAGACTATGAAAGCCCGACTTACGCGTAGCCAAGAGCAAATTCTGAAGGTGTTGAAAAAGTTGAATCGCGCCATTTCTGCTCAGGATCTTTATGTCGATTTACGGAAGCAGAACCAGAGTATGGGACTGGCGACGGTTTACCGCTCTCTGGAAGCGCTGAAACTTGAGGGTGTTATTCAGGTGCGCACCCTGATCAAGGGTGAATCGCTCTACAGTCTGGTGCAGGAAGACCGTCATCATTTGACCTGTCTTCAGTGTGGCCAATCGATCGCAATTGAAGAGTGTCCGGTGCATGAGTTGGAACAAAGCTTACACCAGTCTCACCAGTTCAAAATCTTTTATCATACTCTAGAGTTTTTTGGCCTTTGTCCCCAATGCCAGCAGAAGGATTCTGTCGGCTCAACCACCTGATCCCCATCACAGGAGGCAACCCTTATTTACACTCGTCCCCTGGCTCGATTAATTGAAGAATTGCAGCGATTGCCTGGAGTGGGTCCCAAAACTGCTCAGCGACTGGCGTTACATATCCTCAAACGGCCAGAATTAGAGGTCAAGGCGTTAGCCCAAGCGTTAATGGAGGCCAAACTCCAGGTAGGACAGTGTTCCATTTGCTTCCATCTATCAGCAGAGGCGGTATGCGATATTTGCCGCTCTACTAACCGAGATCATCAAACCCTCTGTGTTGTGGCTGATTCTAGAGATGTGATCGCAATTGAAAAAACCCGTGAGTATAAGGGCAAATATCACGTATTGGGCGGCCTGATCTCCCCTATGGATGGCATTGGCCCCGAACAGCTCAACATCTCGCCACTGGTGCATCGGGTAAATCAGGAAAATATTCAAGAAGTGATTATGGCGATCAGCCCCAGTATTGAGGGCGACACCACTACCCTCTACGTCGGTCAACTCCTCAAACCCTTCGCCAAAGTGACCCGAATTGCCTTCGGGCTGCCCATGGGAGGCGACCTGGAATACGCTGATGAAGTAACCCTTGCCCGGGCCTTGGAGGGTAGACGAGAATTAGAGTAAAAACAGCTACCTTAGCTTTTGCTTAACAAACGCCACAACCTGAGACAGCTGCTTTTTAAGCGTATTGATTTCGG